>CAZVBP010000101.1:0-1602 GCA_964625515.1 uncultured Gammaproteobacteria bacterium | reverse complement strand
GACACTAGCGGCCCCTCACCCCTCGGCCCACGACGCACGCGAACCGCGCTCTCCCCCCTTGTGGGAAGCGCGGTTCTGCATTTTCGCGGTACAATAGATTTAATATGTACGAGTGTCATCATAACCATTCTTCTCTGGCGTATGTTCGGTGATCGCATTAACCATTGGGCGCGTCGGGCGATGAGAGACGTCCACGATAATATTCCCTTGCCCGAAGCACCTCCGATACAAGAGATGGGGAGATCTTATGATGCACTTCGTGATCGCCTGCTCTCCCCCGCACAATCACAAGAACTGCTCGCGCTCACGCAAGCGTATGAACAAAATGTTCCGTACGAAGGAACCACGATCATTGGAAATCGACACGAAGGCACCCAACATGCGCATCAATTTGTGATCGTGAGAAATAACGACGCGGTGAACCTGTGGTACATCGATCCTGAAGATCATGTTGGGAAAGAACATCCGCTGCGACCGCGTGTCGTGAATCTCATGCATGCGATTGTTCACAAAGACCAAAAAGCATCGGTTGCAATTCTTCGCTACCGCACCGCAACAGTCCGTGATGAAGCGCGCACCATTGATACGAAGAACATCGACACGCTCGCGCTTCAAGAACGCGATGCGGCACAACTTCTGCAGAACGATGGCGTTCCCGGTCGCCTCAAAACGCATGAACGCAACATCACCTTCCGCATGATTGCAACGGATCAAAAGACGATCATCCAGAGCCGATACGTCACCCCTGACCAGATTACTGATTTTCTTGCGGGCAAACCCGTGCCCGATATCGATGCCAAGATCGGCGCCCAGCACGCCATCATCGGACATTTTCTTCACCTTATTCGCGCCGGCGATTTCCACATCAATCGTCAAAACGCAATTCTTTCCTCATAAATTCCTCCGATTCTGCATCGAGCTCACCGCGATCCTTTCCCCACCGTCCATTGCATCGCGCCGCAAGAGGCGGTACGTTTTGTGAAAGATTTTAGGACTTTCTCATTTGGCCCATTTTCGACTCAGATCATCGGAAACTCGTTCAACGTACCATGAAGTACGTCTCACGAGCTTTCCTCGATCTTCATCGAAACTGGTCGCAACTGAGAAAGTCCTAGCTTTAACCCAAATGTATGCAGAATATTGTTGAAAAAATGCTCGAGGGCACGGGGGTGGCGATTAATGGCAGTAATCCGTGGGATATTCAGGTGAAAGATCAACGCCTCTATGCGCGGGTGCTCTCCGAAGGGTCGCTTGGCTTTGGCGAGGCATATATGGACGGCTGGTGGGAATGCGCGGCGATTGACGAAATGATGGCGCGACTGTTGCGCAGCAATATCACCGCAAAGCTCAAACCGAATGCAGCGCTGATCACGTCAGCAATCATGGCGCGATTGCAAAACATGCAAAGCAAGGAGCGAGCGCTTACCGTGGGCAAGGTACATTACGACGTTGGAAACGATCTCTATCGCGCAATGCTCGACGATAAAATGACGTACACGTGCGGCTACTGGAAAGATGCGCAGACACTCAACGATGCGCAAGATGCGAAACTCGATCTTGTGTGCAAGAAAATCGGGCTCAAGGCCGGCGATACCGTGCTCG
>CAZVBP010000100.1:0-1764 GCA_964625515.1 uncultured Gammaproteobacteria bacterium | reverse complement strand
TGGCAAGGAGACGTTCTACCACTGAACTACTACCGCAGATAGAACTTCCTCATTTTGCCCATTTTCGAATCGCCACTGCGCAAACTTCTTCGTCGTACAAATGAAGTACGTCTCAGAAGCTTTGCTTGTGGCTCATCGAAACTGGTCGAAAATGAGAAAGTCCTATACGTATTGCACAATTTGCACAATATTTCGTCTGTTGCTCAACAAACGAATGCCGGAAAACTATAGCATGGGCCATTTTCATGGTCAACGGCGGGCCCTTGGGCACGTGAGGCGCGAAGGGCCCGATCGGTGACTAGTGCCTCAGAATGAGGCGTGTGTATCCGCGTTCAAGGCGGACAATGCGCTCCTCGTGATTTTTGTGTTCTGGAATGAGTGGCGCAAGCGTGTTTTGCACATCACTTACTTCTGCCGCGATGGTTTCGAGGAGATCATCGTGATGCGTAAGCTTCCCATGGATATTCGCGAGGAGCTCATCATGTCGATCAAGTCGTGTGGTAACCGCAGCAAACTGCGCATCAGATCGCGCATTCATGCGGCTCTCGAATTCATGCATGAACGTGGTGACAAAATCCACCATGTCCTCTTTGGTGAGTGGCGTTTGCGCGGGGCTCATATGTTCATAGAATAGCAGGTGAAGAGTGAATGAGAAAGTTACGCGGCTACCGCTTGTAATCCGGCGGATTGCTTCTCCGCCATCTTTTGATACATCCACGCGATGCCGCTTTTATTGCCCGCTTTAAACTGCGCTTTTGCAACATCGACAATAAAGTTTTCAAGCTCAATAGCGATGTCTTCGGGCATGTCGTGCTTCTTCATGAGTGCGCGGAAGTTGTCCATGAGTGTGCTGTACCAGCGTTTGCCGGAGGATGATTCGGTTGTCATACGGAATGAGGTTTAAGCGTGAGTGAAGTGAGTGATGATCGCGGACGGTTGCGCCAGAACCATGCGCCAAGAAGTGCTGCGCCGATCACGCCGAGTGCCGCAAGAATGTATGGCGCTTTTGATGACGTCGACGGAGTGTTGACGGTGCCCGCAAGTGTTGCGGTCGGTTCTGGTGCAATCACCACATCTTCTGCAGTGCGAAGCACGATGCGCGTATCGGAGTCGGTGGCCTTCAGAATACCGGTTACGGTGACCATTTTCCCCGCGATCGTTTCCCAATCCATGACGAGATTTGATCCTGGAATAACAAGGAATTCGCCGCTCGACGTTGCGAGGATGATCCCGTCGCCACGTCGCGCACTGACGGTTCCCGCGATACGTACCAAGCTGCCATACGGCAAATCCTCTTCATAATCGTGGGGGATTGCTATTGCCGCACCGAGCACGGTCACGCCACCTTCCTGGATGTTGATGCGTCGTGTGTTCGCGAGGACGCTCACTTCGCCCGTGATACGGACGTGATCGCCCACAGAGATAGTCGCGAGCGCGCCTTGGCTTTGGTAGATTTCTACGCCGTCAAGAAAGAACGATCGTTTTCCGAGTGTTCCAACAGGCGCAACGACGATTCCTTCAAGAATCACCGCCGTATCGTCGGCAATCGTCGAGAGTTCGGTGGATGAAATCGTACGTGGCACTGCGGTGGATTTTGTTACCGAAGATGTTTTCGAAGACGAGCTTTTTGTAGACGTGGATTTCGCTGTCGTCGTTTTTGGCGTCGCTTGTGTTACGACAACGCTCGTTGCCGGAGTTGTAGCCGAATGAGCGGCTGTGGTGTTTGTGCTTGTGGAAGCCATAGGAGTCGCTGTAGCCGATGTG
>CAZVBP010000099.1:0-1776 GCA_964625515.1 uncultured Gammaproteobacteria bacterium | reverse complement strand
CTCATCCCATCACAAAAACGCAGCCTCACAAGGGGCTGCGTTTTTCCTCTTTACTGCACGTCTTCCACCGTCACCGAAATCATTTTCACCTCTTCGAGTGGACGATCATCGCGATCGGTCGCCACTGCTGCAATCGCGTCCACAACGTCCATGCCCGACGTTACCTGTCCAAAAATACTGTAGTTATGCGGGAGTGGATAATCCGCATGCATGATGAAGAATTGACTGCCGTTCGTGTTCGGTCCAGCGTTCGCCATCGCTACCGTGCCCCGCGTGTACGTGCGATCGTCGCGCAATTCATCCGCAAACTTGTAGCCCGGTCCGCCCATTCCTGTTCCCGTTGGATCACCGCCCTGAATCATGAATCCTTCAATAACGCGATGAAAAATCACGCCGTCGTAATACTTCCCCTCGGCGAGATACACAAAGTTCGAAACGGTGTTTGGCGCAGTATCGTCAAAAAGTGAAAAAACGATCTCGCCCTTTGTGGTGACAAGACGAATCTGCTTATTGTGAATGCGCTCGGCGGGCAACGTACCAGGAAAGGTCCATGATGATTCCACAGGAGTTGATGATGAAGAATTGGATACCGGAGTTGTACGCGAAAGCTCGGGCGTTGTACACCCGGCTCCGATACTCATCGCAACAATACTCACGAGAAGAACCCCAAAAAATGCGCGCACAGCGTTACTGGATTTGCTGCGTGAGGCTCTCGATCTTTGCGTCTTGCACACGCAAGGCATACACCGACGTAAACAACACTGCCGAAAGCGAAAACACGAGCACAAGCATGAGCGCCATGAGCTCCATGCTTCCCGTGGGAAGCGTGTGACAGCTCTGACAAAGATTGTGATGACGACCCGGCTTCATTGCCGACGGCGCGCTATGTGATGCGGATGCTTTCGTGCGACGTGACACGGAAGCGCGTTTCTTGGGAGCTGGCATAAAAAAGAAAAGATGAAGATGCAAAAAGTATACCATGTATCGCTACAGCTCTTGCGCACGCAATGGCGCCGATGCGTCGCATCCAACACCGTCACCGCTCACTCCCCACTCGCTCACGCCAGTCACCGTCACCGGCGTCATAACGTCATTCACCAGGATCATCACCTCTGCGGCAACAGAAGAATATTCTGTCCGCGCTCCAACATCCATGCGTCCACCGCATCCGCCAATCTCGGTCATCTCAGCAACACGCACCGGTACACCGTTGGGCAACGTATACGACACCGTCATCACATACCCCCGCGTTCCTTTTGGCGCCTTTGCGCGAAGCTCGTCGTACAAGGTGAGCATCGTAGGCATCGTCACATTTGGCAACTCGCCAGCCGCATAAATCCCGAGCACATTCACCGTCACGCCAAGCACATCGTCTGTATGGACCGCGCTCGGGGGGATCGCTTCCCACATGCCAAACGGTGCATTCCACCGATAGACCATCGATGCATCACGCGTTCCTTCATCCCGAGACTTTTCAAACGTCACCACCACTGGCGCATCAAGCACTGCAGTCACAGGATCGATTCGATATGCACGCCCCAACAGCGGCGCACCATAGGCAACCGTCGTCTCGTCCGTCACCACAAAATCCTGCCCGGCGCGCGCCAATCCCGTAACGGTCATCCGGCCATCCGCACTTCCCACATACTGCGCCTCAGGATCGCGTGACGTTGCAAAAAAGAACGTCAACGCCACCACGAACACGATAAGCCCAAAAAATGTTGCATGCGATGATTTCATGCACGCAGTATACAACGGTTTACTCCTCCCCCACGT
>CAZVBP010000098.1:0-1834 GCA_964625515.1 uncultured Gammaproteobacteria bacterium | reverse complement strand
AAAGTGCCTCAAGACTCTTGAGGAATTCGGGTGGAACCGCCCCGTCAGACGGGGCCCCGATGCTGCCTAATTCATAGGCCATCGGGCCTTTTTATTTTCACGATATGTCGCCAGAAGAACTACAACACCTTCGTCACTCGCTTGCACACTTGCTTGCCGCAGCAGTGCTTGAATTGTATCCCGATGCCAAGCGCACGATTGGCCCTGCAATCGACGATGGCTTTTATTACGACTTCGCATTCTCGTCGCCAATCTCCGAGGACGATCTTGCCGCGATTGAAGCAAGGATGCGCGAGCTCATGCCATCGTGGCACGCGTTTGATCGAAAAGAGATGACGAGCGACGATGCACGAAAAATGTTTGCCGATAATAAGTACAAGATTGAATTGATCGACGAGTTTGCAGGCGAAGGTCAGACATTGACGCTGTATACGTCCGGATCGTATTCCGACCTTTGCCGTGGAGGACATGCGGATGGAATCTCCGCGATTGATCCTGAATGTTTTTCGCTCACAAAAGTTGCTGGTGCGTATTGGCGCGGCGATGAGAAGAACGACATGCTCACGCGTATTTACGGAATCGCATTCGCGACCAAAGCGGAGCGCGACGCGCATCTTGCGATGCTTGAAGAGGCACGGAAGCGCGATCATCGCAAGCTTGGCGTGGAGCTTGATCTCTTTACGTTCTCGCCACTCGTTGGCCCGGGGCTGCCACTCTTCACGCCGCGCGGCACGGTGTTGCGTGAGCAGCTCGTGGCGTTTGTGTGGTCGCTCATGAAGCCGTATGGCTATACCAAGGTAAACATTCCGCACATGGCGAAGAGCGATTTGTACAAAACGAGCGGGCACTGGGATAAGTTCTCCGACGACATCTTCCATATTTCGAGCAAGAAAACCGACGATGCATTCGTGATGAAGCCCATGAACTGCCCGCACCACACGCAAATCTACGCATCACGTGGGCGCAGCTATCGCGATCTTCCATTGCGTTACAGCGAAGTAACCGCAGTGTATCGCGATGAGAATACGGGTCAGCTTCAAGGGCTCTCTCGTGTTCGAGCTATCACCCAAGATGATGCGCACGTGTTTTGCAGGCTCGATCAGGTGAAAGATGAAGCGCGCGCCATGGCGAACATCATTCGCTCGTTCTACGCCGCATTCGGCATGCCGCTGAAAGCACGATTGTCCGTGAACGATCCGGCGAAGCCTGAGGCGTATTTGGGAAGCGCGGAGGTGTGGGAGAAGGCGGTTGGCACGTTGAAGGAACTCCTTGGAGAGATGAATCAGGACTACTTCCTGGGCGTTGGTGAGGCAGCATTCTACGGGCCGAAGATCGACTTTATCGCGACCGATGCGATTGGTCGTGAATGGCAGCTTGCCACCATCCAGCTCGACTTTAATCAACCAGAGCGATTTGGTTTGGAATACGTGGACGCAAACAACGAAAAGCAGCGCCCGGTGATGATTCATCGCGCGATTCTTGGATCGCTTGAGCGCTTTATTGGCGTGATGATTGAGCACTTTGCTGGTGCATTCCCCATGTGGCTCGCGCCAGAGCAAGTGCGTATTGCAACGGTTTCCGATGAGTACATCGGTGCAGCGCAGGCGTTGAAAGAGCAGCTCGACGCGGCGAACATCCGCGCAACACTCGATGATTCTGCAGAGAAGGTAGGGAAGAAAATCCGCGACGCCGCAATGGCAAAGGTGCCATGGACGATTGTGGTGGGTGCAAAGGAGCGCGACGGGGGAGATATTCAAGTAAAAGTATTCGGTTCCGACGAGCCGCTCGTGATTGCTCAGTCTGATTTGGTTTCGCGCGCGCTGGAGTCGTCGAA
>CAZVBP010000097.1:0-2095 GCA_964625515.1 uncultured Gammaproteobacteria bacterium | reverse complement strand
GACACCACACACCCGTCGCTGATTTCTGCAGCGCATGTGACGGTGAGCTCTGTAACATCGTCGGATACTTCCATCATTGTGCCAAATGGATGAACGTACACATGTGCATCGGGCTCGATGGTAAATGTATTGCTTGGCGCAATGGAAGAAACATATTCACCCCAATGTTTGTCGTCGGTTCCGTCGGCAAGAAGCTGTGCTCCGGTGATCGTGGAAGGATGGCGCCGTTGCTGGGTTTCGTCAGCATCACCGGTCTTTTCCAAGTACGTCAGATCAAATTGGGTGATGCGCACCGTGCATGCCTCCGTTCCAGTGTTTGCAATTGCGAGCCACGCCACGGCAGCTGGATTTGTTTCGGAAAACCCTTTCCATTGCTGCACGCCACACTCAACAGGTGCATGTTCTGGTTTTGCGGGCCCGCAATCGGGTGCGACAAGATTGGCAATCTCGGGTGCTGTGGGGAGCGGATCGGCGGACACATTTGGGCTGATGTCGGGCTGCGTGCCAGGAGTAACGCCGTGGAGGGGATATTGTGCTCGCTGCCGTAACTCATTCTCGCGTCGTATATCAAGCGTGCTGATACTTTCCGTGTGAAGTGATGGGTCGTTCCTCCGTTCCGTTCCACATCCGGTAATCATCGCGCCAAACAGCGCGATTCCGTACGGCGAAACTGCTTTTGCGGGGCTTGTGGCAGTGCGCTGTGTCGAGGATGGTCGGGGAAGTGTGAGTGTTGCCTGTTGCTGCAATCCACGCACCTCAACTGCCGCGAATGAAACATCGCGCGCGTCGATTCCAAATTCCTGCATCGCATCGGCGATTTCTTTGCGGCAACGTTCTGGATCACGAATCGCATCCAACGCGTGCGAAACAATCGCATCAAATGCTTTTCCACCAGCATCTCGAACTCGCTCGAGAAACGCTGCACGAGTCTCGATGATTTGCTGTTCGACCCTTGGCGCTTCTCGACGAGATCTTCCCGATTCATTCTTTCGCATACGTTGGTTGATGAGTATTCGTTTCATTATTTACCCAAATCATATCAGAAGAACGCCAAGGACGCTTAGGAGCGCAAGTGCAACCTTTTTCCACGTGAGCCGTTCGCCAAAAAAGAGGAGACCGAGAATCGCGAACGTTATCGTTGCACCACGAAGACTTTCTGGTTGATGGTGAAGGAATTTTGTGGGAGTGCGCGTTGAAAGTAATCGATCATGGCGCTTTTATTCGCCTCGTATTCTTCTGGATATTGATCAAAAGAAAGACGGAGGGTTTCAAAGAGATCGTCTGCGGTTGAAAAAGCGATTGTTGATGAGGAGCTATGCTCCCGATATGGTCGATCGCCGAGAATGGTGACGAGTTCGTCGTACGTAAATGAATACGGATGGTTGATGATACGCGAAAATTCTTGCTTGAGCGGCCCGTAATCCGCATCTTTTCCATTCACCACAATAATTGCAATCCCGTTCGGTGCGAGATGGTCGAGAATCTTCTGAATCGCGTTTGGTTTATCTCGGAAGTAATAAATGACGTGTGACGCAATGATGACGTCGTACGTCCCGGGAAGGGTGCATGATTCCCAATCCGCTTTGATCATTTGCGTGTTTGCTGGGAGATGTGTTGCGTCCATGCTCTTTTCGACGATGGTGTATTCGTGAAATCGTTCAGAGAGTTTGTTGGCAAAAACCGGGGATGTGCCGAGCCCGATTTCTAAACATGATCGACGCGCTTGCGGGCCGATGATTGCAGCAATCGCATCTGGCAAAATGGTTTTCTCGTTCGTGCGCGCAACAAGGCGATCGTACCACTGCTCAATAAAATCGACGTGTTCAATGGGCATATCAGGCTTTTGTGAGTTCAAAAAGGTACCACGTACAGCCAAGAGCTTCCTCCTGGTATTCCTTCACATGAAATGGCGATGCAGCGAGAGCATTACGCAATGATTTCATATCACAAAACGAATTCCATGTGAGGTATGCCTTTCCGCCCTCGGTGAGATGGTTTGGTGCTTCCAAAATGAATCGTTCAACGAGACGCTGCGCTGCTCCTTCTTGTTGCGACCAAACGGTATCGACGATAGGTAGATTTGCCAAGATACAAT
>CAZVBP010000096.1:0-2308 GCA_964625515.1 uncultured Gammaproteobacteria bacterium | reverse complement strand
GACACTAGCGGCCCCTCACCCCTCGGCCCACGACGCACGCGAACCGCGCTCTCCCACCCTGGTGGGAAGCGCGGTTCTGCATTTTCGCGATACAATACCAGCAATCATCGCCACGCTATGAAACGTCACCCAATCGAATCTCGCCATCCACCTGTCGCCAATGCTGCCGTCGAACGTCCACCATCGATCGATCACGAAGAAATCGGTCACGACGCGTTATGGCAAGAACGCACTGCATTTGAAAATTTCCCCACGCATATCGATGCGCACGGAGAACGACGCCCACCAACCGAAGAAGAGAAAGCGCGTATGGATGCATCGCTCGAGCGCCTTGGACAACTTTTTGAAGGGCTCGACGTGCATTGGCAACTCGACGGCGCAATGAATATTTCCCTCTATCAACACGAGGCCACCGGATACATTGGCATTCACAAAGATCTTGATCTCTCATTTGATGCCGACGAACTCGATACGCTCGAGGCGGCGCTGCTCCCGCGAGGCTACGCATTCTTTCTTTCAATCAAAAATGATTCCAAAGATCCCATGAGCAACGTGACGATGAAACGGGTTCATGCTGCAGAATTTCGTCATGCAGCAGAAACCGATTCTGCCAATGCGCATCCGATGCTCTGCGCGATTGATGCGCACGGGATGATTCGCAGCGATACAGCGCTCAGCATGGTTGACGTGCATATCGTGAAACGAGACCATGGAGCGCCGATCGTTCACGGCGCGCATCTTCCGGCGGAGTGGTACGAGCCAAAATCCTTCGCGTTTCATGACGCGCACATCAACCTCTCACACCCGGCAAAAGTGGCGTATTTCAAGCTTCACGGCGATCGGGTATACGACATGACCGACGTTCACCATCTCGCAAACCAGGGCTTACTCTCACTGCACGATTGCGACACCATGCGCGAACTCCTGCATCAAGAAGCACAAGAAAAGCGATCACGTGCTGAACAGATTCTCACGTCGGTTGCACAACGCATCGCCGATCCTATCAGTCGCGCAACAGGTGTTCCCGAAATCCTTGAGATATTTTCTGCGGATCCCGATATCGCACCGCGCGCATCGAAAGTTTCTGCTGAGCTTCGCCGCGTTGCCGAAACAATTCTCGCATTGCCGGAACGAACGGCCGACGCAATTTTCACCAGCTTCATGGATGTTTTCGGTGAATCCCTCATGATGGTCCAGGAAACGGAGCGCCTCACACAACTCGAAACGTGGGTTCGCGCAACGTATGAAACATGGCCGGGACGAGAGGACGGGAAAGAAAGTGAAAATCTGCAATTGCTTCACGCGCTTGAAGCAAGCGGCGAGTATGTATTTCACGGTTCGCCCAATGGCGCTATTTCCATGCTCGAGCTCAGACAGGCATTCGATCATGTATCAGGAAAAGCAAAAGAAGACGGTTCTCCCGCGGTGGTGGCATCGCCGTATGCCGCCATCGCTATTTTTCGTGCACTCGTCCACGAAGACAGCACACGATTTGGCACCGACAACAGTGGCCCGCACTTTGCCGCAACCGCACAAGCAATGCACGGTGCGCGTACACAGGGCGTTGGATACGTGTATGTCCTCCGGCGCGATCAATTTGCGCCAAAAACAAATCACGCGGACGAAATGGACTGGCGAGCGCACACGCCACAACGTCCAGCGCACGTCATTCCCGTCTATTTCCGTGATCTCCCCACGTCGATTCTCAAACTTGAAGGACGAGATCGTGAGAAAACGGAATGAAAGATAATTTCCGAATAACAAACAACTTCCCCACCGTCCATTGCGCCGCACCGCGATAGGCGGTACGTTTTTGGAAAGAATTCATCAATGTGTATGCAAACTATCATCGAAAAGATGCTCGAGGGAACGGGGGTGGCGATTAATGGCAGTAATCCGTGGGATATTCAGGTGAAAGATCAGCGGCTGTATGCGCGTGTGCTCTCTGAAGGGTCGCTCGGGTTTGGTGAGGCGTATATGGACGGCTGGTGGGATTGTGACGCAATCGACGAAATGATGGCGCGACTGTTGCGCAGCAATATCACCGCCAAAATCAAACCAAATGCCGCGCTCATCACATCGGCAATCATGGCGCGATTGCAAAACATGCAAAGCAAGGAGCGAGCGCTTACCGTAGGCAAGGTACATTACGACGTTGGAAACGATCTCTATCGTGCGATGCTCGACGATAAAATGACGTACACGTGCGGCTACTGGAAAGATGCGCAGACGCTCAACGATGCGCAAGATGCAAAACTCGATCTTGTGTGCAAGAAAATCGGGCTCAAGGCCGGCGATACCGTGCTCG
>CAZVBP010000095.1:0-2524 GCA_964625515.1 uncultured Gammaproteobacteria bacterium | reverse complement strand
CTGCTTCGGGCGTTCACCGAACTTCGGTGGGACCCGACTACAGTGCTTGAGTACTTGTCGAAAAGCACCGCAGACCTTGAGACAGCACTTGAGTGTGCGGCAGGTACGATTGCGCGCTACTTCCCAAACCGCGAGGCGCTTATCCAAAACTTGGAATGGGCGTGGCGGCAGTACAACACTGAGTTTAAGCGGGGACAGACCCCGCCAGTGTTTCTCACGTCGCGTCGTGCCTTCGGGTTCGATCGACGAGACACGATTGCAGCTGCGTATCTCACCGATCGCTATCGCGTGTTGAAACAGCAATATCTTGCACTCGAATCACTCGACTAACGTTTCAGTGCGGGAGGGCATGTCCCTCCCGCATACCCTTCCTTCTTTACGAAGGATTTCGTATGGGGCGTCTAAGCATATGCTTGGGCGTCGCAACGGAAATTCGGTTCTTTGCAATCTTCATACAACCAACGAAAGGAACGCACATGACCGACTTTGTCGGACGGGTACTCCGTCCTGAGAAAAACGACTGGATCGTCCGGTCGTTACTCGATGTGGACTTCTATAAGTTCACGATGGCTCTCTTCATCTTCAATCGCCACAAAGGCGTGAAGGTGAAGTTCGGACTCATTAATCGAAGCAGAAACTTTCCACTTGCCGACATCGTCGACGAAGGGGAATTACGAGCACAGCTCGATCATGTGAAGTCACTACGCTTCACGATGACCGATCTTCTCTATCTGCGCGGCCAAAACATCTACGGCACGGGCATGTTCACGGAAGATTTTCTGGCATTTCTTAAGGAATTCCAGATGACCGACTACACGCTCACGCGCGTCGGGAACCAATACAAGCTCGACTTTGAAGGTTCGTGGGAAGTGGTGACGTTTTGGGAAACCATTGCGCTTGCCATCATCTCAGAACTGAAAACACGCAGGCTCCTTCGGAGCATGCCAGCTCACGAGGTGCGCATCCTGTTTGCGCGCGCCACTGACAAGTTGTATCGGAAGCTTCGTCGCATTAAGACGCGGCCCCACCTTCGCTTCGCAGACTTTGCGCAGCGGCGGCGGTTCAGCTTCCTTTGGCAGCAATTCGCAATCGAGATGTGCATGGATGTGCTCCCGGACCAGTTCACTGGTACGTCGAATACGTCTATGGCATTCAACATGAACCTCATCCCGATTGGTACCAACGCGCACGAACTTCCCATGGTCTTAACCGCACTTGCGGACGGGACTGAGGCGAAGCGAAACGCGCAATACCAAGTGCTTCGCGAGTGGGGACCACAGTTCCCGCACGAAGCGCTCCGCATCGTTCTTCCGGATACGTACGGCAGCGTACAGTTTTGGAAGTACATGCCAAAAGATCTTGCTGAAGAAGTCGCGCAAACTTGGCGCGGCATTCGCCAAGACTCAGGAAACCCAGTCGAGGAAATTCGATCGTACATATGCTGGCTCGAACGCCATGGTGTCGATCCGCGCGCTGCGGGAAAGATTGCGATTGCATCTGATGGTCTTGATGTCGATACAATGTTTGTGATCGACAATGAGATCGGCGACTCCATTGCTCACCCGTTTGGGTGGGGCACGATGGAAGCAAATGACTTCATCGGTTGCCACCCTCGTGGAAACGAACCTGCATATGTGGACGGCAAACCGCTTCACATGACATGGGATGAGGCGTTTACGCCGCAGTCCATCGTCTGCAAGGTCGAAACCGCAAACGGCAGGCCCGCAGTGAAGCTTTCAAACAACATCAATAAGGCCACAGGCCCGAAGGAAGATGTTGAAGCATATCTTCGTGCCTTTGGGTACGAAGGTCGCACTTCGCAAACCGTGGTTGTCTGAAACATCGAACGCCCCCTGCAAAAAGCAGGGGGCGTTTTCTTTAGCGAATCTCGCCGAGAAGTCGTTCACCAAGCGGACGGTGCCAAGGCACGAGCCGCTCGATAAGTTGTTCACGTGAGACCCATTCAACTGAGTCAGCGTCGTCACCGGCAGAGGGTGTGCCGTCGTTGTACCAGGTGAGAAAGAGTGCCGTCGTCATACCGTCTTTTGATCCGCGATACCGAGGATCAGCGACCGGGAACGAACCGAGATAGGTGTAACCACCGGTGCTAATACCGGGCACTTCTTCGGTGCGCTCGCGTCGCGCTGCCGTTTCATCAGACTCGCCAGGATCGACGTGTCCGCCAGGAAACGACAGGTAGCCTTCGTGCTTTTTCTTCCCAATGAGAAGAACAGCACGATCTTTTGGACGTACGATCGCGATATCAGCCGCACGATACGTGCGTGGATGGCGCGTTTTAGTTTCCCAAATGAGCGCTTCGCGGCCTTCTTTAGTTGTTGGAGGCGCAACAGCGCTCCGCAGTTCAGTGCCGCTTGCGGTCGAGACCGGCGGCACATACTCAGTCGTATATCTGCCAGAACCAAGGTAGTACTCGAGGAAACTCTTGCGAGAACCATAGAGCACCCCGCCAAAGCTCGGGAACATACTTCCAATCAGCGCGTCGAGATCTCGCGACCAGAATTCT
>CAZVBP010000094.1:0-2598 GCA_964625515.1 uncultured Gammaproteobacteria bacterium | reverse complement strand
TTCGTTCCGCACATCCTGAAAGTAAAATTCAGTTCCAGCTCGTCCGCGATACGGTAGTCGTTCCAGTGGTTGCGGCAGCGAAACGTCCAACAACCAAGCTCTTTATGATGATGGGTCCGGGCGCAGATGGCAAACCGTCCGTGTACACCGTTGCTCCGGGGCGTGACATGCCACGTCATCCAAATCCAGGCCAGCACAAAGATCGCGAGGGTAATTTTAACGAAGAAACCTTTCAGCAGTCTGCCGACGCCGGGTTCTCGACTGTGATGTTAACGGGATAAGCTGTTGATTTATGCCAGAGACATTGCGGGGAAACAATGAGCGTGAGCAGACGCCAGCTGATATTCGACGTGCGCGCGTTGATCGATTACGTTCAATTGTTTTTGAGTTATTTCGTGGCGAAGAAAAACATGAATTGCGAGAAAATATTGAGCGTTCGTTTCTTGTCCCTCAGGTTGGTGATTATCATCACGAGGGAATGTACATGGATAGCCACTTGTTGAGAGCGCATCCATTAGTGCCGAGGAACGTGAAAAAAATACTCGAACTTGCGGCGAACGATCCGCAAAATCTTAAGTCCACATTCGCTACAAAAATGCGTTTGCTTGCTTCGGCATTGAAACATTCTGAGATGTAATGCGAATCATGATTGATCAAGGGATGGAAAAACCCGCGCAGGTGATTTGGGACTATCTGCACATGAATCAGCCGCTTGAGAAGGTGGATATCATCTTGGTGTTGGGGAGTCATGATTTTTTGGTGCCGGAGTATGCGGCGACGCTGTATACCGAAGAATACGCGCCATGGATGATCGTTTCTGGCGGGGTTGCGCACAACGATGATCTGATAAAAACGGGATGGGTGAAGACAGAATCGGAAATGTTTCGGGACGTCCTCGTTGATCGAGGTGTATCGGAGGACAAAATTTTGATCGAGAAGGAGGCGACAAATACTGGAGATAACTTCGCGTTCAGCAAAAAAGTGCTCGATGACGCCGGTGTTGCTTTTCAATCAGCGATCGTCGTCACCAAGCCGTACATGGAGCGTCGCGCATTTGCTACTGGCGTAAAGCAATGGCCAGACAAGCGCATTATTGTGACATCTCCGCCGATTAGTTTCGATGAGTATTTTGCTCGATATACCGACAGCGCAATAACCCCCGAAACAGTTCTCAATATCATGATGGGTGATCTCCAAAGAATCGACCTTTACGGCCAGAACGGGTTTCAAATTCCGCAAGAGATTCCTCAAGAAGTCTGGGCAGCGTTTGATCGGTTGAAGGCGTTGGGATTCACAAAGCGGTTGCTGGGAGAGTGAGGCTTTTGCGCTGGAATTCCCATTTAGCCTTTGACGAAAGTGGGATTTTCGAGTATTTTTATACGTCGCAGCTTCTGCGATTTGCTCCTTCACGTTCTCCTGGAGTTTCGTCATGGATTACAAGAAGGCTCTCGTCCTGTCGGGTATTACCACTCGGCTGGGGTCGGAACGGCTGACTGCCGCCGATCTCTCGGGTCTCTACAGCGACGGACAGGATGACCCCACGCGCGCTACTGGGATTACCGCGCTCTACCGCTTCGCGCCGCACGAGGATCTCCTCGATATCTCTGCAGCGTGCGTTCTGGAGGCGTTGACGCGTTCCGGTCTCTCCCTGCGCGACGTCGGTGGCCTCGTGGCAACGTCCAACTTCACACATGAGATGCTCGTTCCGACCTTCGGAGTCGCGGTCGCAGCTCGTGCCGGTCTCGCCAACGTTCGCGTGGGCACGATCGGGACGGGATGCGGCGGACTTGCGCAGGCGGTTGAGTATGCCGTCAGCATGATGACGAGCTCGTTCATCGGCTGGGATCCGAGAAAGGTCTTTGTTGTCGTGGCCGCCGATGCGTACGCGCGCCATATCGATCCGGACGACTTCAAGACCCGCTATCTCTTCTCGGAGGGTGCAGCGGTCTTCATTCTGCGATTCAAGCAGGTGGAGACGGGGGATGTCGTGATCACCCGCGTCGCGAGCCGGTCGCTCGTGGTGGATGAGCCGCTCGATGCGCTCATGCTCGGCAACCCGTCCTTCATGGACGATCGGTACTTCCGGATGAAGACTGGGCCCATTGCCCGGTTCACGCGCACGGTGCTTGATGTGGCGAAGGAGATGCTTGGCATCGAGTCGTGGCGCGGCGTGACGATCATCCCGCACCAGGCGAACGCCCGTCTTCTCGCGGAGATGCGCAAAGCCGTTCCTGAGGCACACCTGTTCTACGAACGGGGGATCGCGACGATCGGAAACTCGCTCAACGCGAGTACGCTGTTCGGTCTTGCAGACGTGCTTCGGAACGGCTCGGCAAGCAACGACATCGTGCTCGTGCCCTTTGGGGCCGAGTGGGTCGTCGGCGCAATTCGCCTTCATCGTCACCCGTAAACCTCACCCCGCAGTTGGACGGCAGACCCCCCGGTATGCCGTATGTACTGCGGGGGTTTGTTGTTTGTGATAAAGAGAAATCTCCGCGTTGGCTGAACGAATTCTATCTATTCTCGGTTGCTTCCAGATCATTAGGCGTGGTGATGGGGGAGCCGATGGAAAAGTATGGCCAATGTGTTGGTGGGAGT
>CAZVBP010000093.1:0-2634 GCA_964625515.1 uncultured Gammaproteobacteria bacterium | reverse complement strand
GCTGTGCGGCGCGCGCGGACAGCGAAAGTACCAAGCCGCCCACGATTGCCAAACACGTTGATACTGACGCAATGAGGCCAAGGAGGAACGCGGTCCCAAGCGTTACCGTCCCCGTGGAAACCACATTCACAATGCCCAACCGCTGCAATGCAGTGAACGCAAGAATGAATGCAAGCGCGGCAGGAATCGCGATGAGAAACTCACGATAGTGCACCGTGTGCGTTTGTGCCGATGTGGTGATGCGATACCCGTGATGCGCCACTTTTTCCGTCAGCGCCTGTGCAAGGTCGGAATCGGAAATCGATGCATCCGACTCACCGTGCGTTGTAACGACAAGTGTCTGATCGCGCAAACTTGCTTTCACATGCTGGACATCGGGAACCGCGCAGCACGATTCTTCTAAAAGAAATTCGCATGCCGCACAGTGCATTCCCTCCACATGAAACACGCGTTGTTGTTCGTTCATACGAATTATCGATGTTTTAATCGCAAGGAATTCATCATCACGGAAACACTCGATAACGCCATCGCGAGGCCTGCAAATACTGGGGAAAGAACGATGCCGAAGAACGGATAGAACGCGCCTGCTGCAAGCGGAATCCCGATCACATTATAAATCGATGCCCAGAACAGATTCTGCTTCACGGTGCGCATGGTCACCTGTGAAAGCGTGATGGCCTGCGCGATCTTTCGGATATCGCCATGCAATAACGTCACATCACTTGCTTCGATAGAAACATCGGATCCGGTGGACATCGAAATGCCCACGTCGGCTTGCGCAAGCGCCGGCGCATCGTTCACTCCATCGCCAGCCATCGCAACACGACATCCTTCACCCTGAAGTTTCTTAACGATATCAATCTTCCCTTGCGGCGTTGTGCGCGAGAAAACATCATTGATCCCAAGCTCACCTGCAACACGTTTTGCGATCACGTCATTATCTCCCGTTGCCATCACCACGCGCACACCGTGCTTCTGAAGTGCAACGATCGCTTCTTTTGCGCCATTCTTGATTGCGTCCCCAATAGTCATCGTCACGAGCACAGACTCTCCGGAAACCAGATAGACCATCGTCCCTTCATCACGGTGCGCGGTCGATGGGACCGGGATCGATAACGATTCAAGAAGCGATGCTCCGCCGATCGAGTATGCTTCCCCGTCGACCATTCCTCGAACACCAACCCCGGGCATGTTTACAAACTGTTCCACGGGAAGCATCGAATCGTGAAACTTGCCTGAGGCAAATGCAACGACTGCGCCTGCGAGCGGATGCTCCGACTTCGATTCAAGCGCTGCGAGCACGTTCCAGATATACGATGCATCGCGCACAGGATCGATGACGTGCGAGGTCACCCGTGGCTTACCCTCCGTGAGCGTTCCCGTCTTATCGATGACGAGGGTATCCACAGCATGAAGCGTCTCCAAAATCGCAGCGTTCTTGATGAAAATCCCTTGTGCTGCGCCGCGCCCAACTCCGACGATGATCGCCGTGGGCGTTGCAAGTCCAAGTGCGCAGGGACACGCGATGACTAAAACGCTGACGAATGACACGATTCCCGACGCAAGCGCCTGAGAAAACGGAAGGAACATCGAACCAATCACGAGCCAAGTAAGCAACGCCACCACCGCAATCACCAACACAATCGGAACGAAGATACTTGAAATTCTATCGGCGAGACGTTGAATTGGTGCCTTCGATCCTTGTGCATCCTCAACGAGCGCGATGATGTGCGCGAGGAGCGTTTCTGCGCCAACGCCCGTTGCGCGAAAGGTAAATGCGCCGGTGGTATTCATTGTTCCGGCCGAAACAGTATCGCCCACGCGCTTCTCAACTGGCACCGATTCTCCCGTGAGCATTGATTCGTCAATCGATGACAGTCCCTCCACGATCACGCCGTCGACCGGCACCTTCATCCCTGGCTTCACCACGATACTGTCGCCCTTCTGCACCGCATCAATCGCAACGATCATTTCCTTCCCATCGCGAACCACCACGGCGGTCTTCGCTTGCAACCCTAAGAGCTGACGTATTGCGCTTCCCGTTTTTGCTTTCCCTCGTGCTTCAAGGTATTTCCCAAGCGTAATAAGCCCAAGGACCACAATCGTCACGTCGTAATACGTAGCGCTCACATCGATGAACGGTGCAAGCACGCCTTCGAATGCGGTGATGACGAAGCTGTACACAAATGCAACGCCGGTGCCGATGCCTACTAATGTGTCCATGTCCGCCGCGCCGCGACGTACAAAGCGCCATACGCCTCGGAGATACGGAACACCAACTTGAAAAAGCATCACCGTCGCCATCACGGGCAAGAGATGGTGGAAAAACGTCTGCACGGCTTCTGGCATCATCGGCGCCACAGTAAACTCCGCCAACATATCCCACAACATCATCGCTGCGGTGATCACCACGAATACTATCGACACATGCACCGACTTTTTCAGCGTCGCGAGATGCTCGCGCTGAGGATCGTGAGCGTCGTGCGAGGATGGGGCAGATGAGTTCGATGGATTCGAATCAATTGGAACATCGATCGAATACCCAAACGGCACGATCGACTCCGAGAGCGTGGCGAGATTCGTGACCGAATGATCGAACGTGATCTCCGCTTTTTCCGACGCAAGATTCACCGA
>CAZVBP010000092.1:1269-2751 GCA_964625515.1 uncultured Gammaproteobacteria bacterium | reverse complement strand
GCACCGGCACCGAGTGGAACGGCGTCAGCAGCCACTCCAGAACCTGCCGACACTTCTTCGCCAACACCTGCGCCAACGGTGAGTTCAGCAGCGCCAAGCTCGTCTCCCGACAGTTCCTCATCCAAAACTGAGAGAAGGAGAGCGCTCATGGAGGCTTTCCTGGCCCAAGAGCGAGAGATCGATGCGCTGAATCAAAAAACGATACTGACACCGGAAGAGACGGATCGGCAGCGGGAACTTCGTGTTTCGATAGACGATTTGCGAAACAAGTATCGTGCTGCGCGTTACGAAGACTAGCCGCAACGAGATTTGTTGTGACGTGATACAATTGCACCAGAAATAGTCTGGTGCTTTTGTTTCAAGGAGGTATGGCAATCAACGATCTCATTAAAATCCCCACGGTGCAGGCGTTCTTGATGGATGGAACCGTCATGACCGTTTTTGAGGCTATTTTGGAAAAGTTTGCGCTCCCAAAAGATCGTGCGGTGGAGTTATTGGATCTCACGGATGCGGTGCTTGATGAGGAATTGGCGATCGTCGATATCCCGCAGCTCATTGCGCAAGCATTTGCGGTGGAGGAAGCGCGTGCGGTGCGAATTGCGTGCGATGTGGTGGGCTTTCGATTGTTGCCACTTGCAGAGTATGTGCCGAATGTTGCGGAGCAAATTGTGGCGTGGGGAGGGAACTTGGAGAAGTATCCAAAGTCGCGCGTGGGAAAAATGAAAATGTCACCCGAAACGTTTGCGGCAAGCATTGACGAACGATTGCAGTTTGGATTTTCGGAAGTGCTCGTGAAGCGCTGTGGGTTTTTGCTTGGGGCGTATTGGCGCGGGGAGAAAACGAAGGAATCGACGCTCACCTTTTTCTCTCGCGCAACAACGATTGGCGGATTGGGGCTTAGCCCAGAGGACGCGCAGCGTTTGCTTACTGCGATTGATGATGAGCGCGCCATGGTGGAACTGGTGGGCGGCGATGCGCCGGTGACGAATTCCGGTGAGGACGCGGTTGCAGAACTCGAGAAGGGCTTAGTCGAATCGACTGATGATGCGCAAGAATCTGTGGCGCCGATGGTGAGCAGCGAGACTGCGCTTGAAATTTCGCCGTCGCACGAGGTTGCGGCAGAAATTCCGGTGGTGAATGCACCAAGCGCGCCAAAACAATCGTATACCGAAGAGTCGCATCCGGAACTTGCAGCGAGCGCAAAGTCTGCGGCGCGGTTGCAGAATGCAGATCGTTCCCAAGATGCAATTGAGGATGCGGTGCGCACGGCGGTTGATTCGGCGCGTGGATTCCTTTCGGCGCAGGCGGTGGCGGAACCCGTGTTTGCCGACATCGTGCGCAAGGCGCTGAAGGGCGTGCGTGATCTGAATCAGACGCGTGATGTTTTATTGCGCGACGTGAAATTCTCTGGCGAGATTCTTGAGAAGATGATGACGATTGTGGAATCAGCATATAAACAGGTTCACGCAGGATCAGCGATCA
>CAZVBP010000092.1:0-1169 GCA_964625515.1 uncultured Gammaproteobacteria bacterium | reverse complement strand
GCAGCAGATTGCGGGGCTCTCGGAAGAAAAGCTTGCGCAGGCAGCGATTGCGAGCCGGCCCACGCCAGTGAAGCCGATGCTCACGGTGGGATCTGTGCCGCCAAAAGGCCGCGATACCACACTCACCGATGTACAGCCGGTTAGGCGCATGATGGGCCCGGTGGAAGAGCTCGGGAATATGACTCCGCAAGAATTCCGCAGACTATCCACAACACCGGTGGATGCGGCAGCAAAGGTGGAGGACATTTTAGCGGCATTACAAACACAATCATACGAAGATCGTGTGCGCGGTATTCAAGCGTGGCGTCAGAGCCCGATGAATCAGCTCTACGCCACGATGACCGCAGAGTCGCTTGAGCAAGGAATTGCGCTCGCAGAGGTTGCCGGCAAGCGACGGAGCGCCGGGGAAGAAAGTTTGAGCCCCGCAGAGATACGTGCAATCGCTGCGCTCAATGAGCGGTTGAGGTTTTGATGCTATACTGCACGCATGGCACGGAATCAATTTGTTGTACCGCAATTCTTGGACGTTGAGTCCAAAATTATCGGGCCAATTACGGCACGACAATTTTTGATCATGCTTGTGGTGCTTGTGGTGGAGTTCGTGATCTACCGATTGTTTTTGAACATTTTTTTCGTGCTTGTGCTTGGTGTCCCAGTGCTTGGTATCGGGTTGCTTTTTGCGTTTGCAAAAGTGAACGGCCGTCCGTTTCACTTTATGGTGTTAAGTGTGATTCAAACGTTGCGAAAGCCGTCGTTGCGTGTGTGGGACAAAACATTGAACGCACAAGATCTCCGCGTTTTCTTAGACAATGTGGAAGAGGATGTTGCGCCGCCGGCACCAAAGAAAGCGCCGCTCGAACGGTCTCGGTTAAATGAGCTCACCTTGGTGGTCAACACGGGCGGTGTGTACGTTCCAGACGACGAACAACGATAATATGGCAAATGCGCAATCAAAACCCGGTGCACCCACGCAACGCTTTCTTGATATTGCGGAAATTCGGGAAGATGCGGTGGTCATGAAAGACGGCACCATGCGTGCGGTATTAATGGTGTCGAGTATTAACTTCGCATTGAAAAGTGAAGACGAACAGCAAGCGATTATTCAGGGGTACATGCAGTTTTTGAATGGACTGGAATATCCCATTCAGGTGGTGGTGCAATCGCGCAAG
>CAZVBP010000091.1:326-2768 GCA_964625515.1 uncultured Gammaproteobacteria bacterium | reverse complement strand
TTCATTCATATCCATAATTAACTCAAGGAGCAGAGTATGAAAATCAAGCCACTCGGCGATCGCGTCGTGATCGAAGCGATCCAGGAAGATCAGAAAACGAAAAGCGGCATCGTGTTGCCGGACACCGCATCCAAAGAGCGCCCGGAAAAAGGCAAAGTCATCGCAGTAGGCGAAGGCCGCCTCAGCAAATCCGGCGAACGCCTCCCGATGGACGTGAAAAAGGGCGACGTTGTGTTGTTTACCAAATATGGTCCGACCGAAGTGAAAATCGACGGTAAAGAATATCTCATCGCGCAAGCATCCGAGATCCTCGGCATTATTGAATAATTAACCGCGCGCACCGCGCACGAAGAAAAGGATTTTTATGGCAAAGCAAATTAAATTTGACGAAAAAGCTCGCCGCGCACTCAAGCGAGGTGTAGATAAGCTCGCGAACACCGTGAAAGTGACGCTCGGACCAAAAGGCCGCAACGTCGTCCTCGACAAAGGTTTTGGCAGTCCGATTATTACCAATGACGGCGTGACCATCGCAAAAGAAATCGAGCTCGAAGACAAGTATGAAAACATCGGCGCGCAACTCATTCAAGAAGTCGCGTCCAAAACCAACGATGTGGCCGGCGACGGTACGACCACTGCAACCCTCCTCGCGCAAGCGATGATTGCCGAAGGTATGAAAAACGTGGCCGCAGGCGCCAACCCGATGGTTGTCCGCATTGGTATTGAAAAAGGCGTGAAGGCGATTGTGGAGTATCTCAAGTCGCACGCCAAGAAAATCTCCGACAAGAGCGAAATCGCGCAAGTCGCGACCATCTCTGCGCAAGACGAGCGGGTTGGTCAGATGATTTCTGAGGTCATGGACCAAGTCGGCAAAGACGGCGTGATCACAGTCGAAGAATCGCAGACGTTCGGCATGGAAAAAGAAGTGGTCGAAGGTATGCAGTTTGACAAGGGCTACATCTCGCCCTACATGATCACCAACCAAGAGCACATGGAAGCGGTGTCTGAGGATCCGTATATTTTGATCACGGACAAAAAGATTTCCACCATCGCGGATATTCTTCCGGTGTTGGAAAAAATCGCACAGACCGGCAAGCGCGAAATCGTCATCATTGCCGAAGACGTCGAAGGCGAAGCACTCGCAACCTTGATCGTCAACAAGCTCAAGGGTACTTTGAAAGCACTTGCCATCAAAGCTCCGGGCTTCGGTGATCGCCGCAAAGAAATGCTCGAAGACCTCGCGATTCTTACCGGTGGCCGCGTGATTTCTGAAGAAGTTGGCTTGAAGCTCGAAAACACTGAGCTCGATATGCTCGGTCGCGCTCGCCGTTTGGTCGCAACCAAAGAAAACACGACGATCGTCGAAGGCAAGGGCCGCAAATCCGACATCGAAAAGCGCGTGTCACAAATCCGCGCTCAGCTTGAAAACACCGACTCGCAATTTGATCGCGAAAAACTGCAAGAACGCCTCGGCAAACTCGGCGGCGGTGTTGCTGTGTTGAAAGTCGGCGCTGCAACTGAAGTCGAGCAAAAAGAGAAGCAGCACCGAGTGGAAGATGCGCTCTCGGCAACCAAGGCCGCAGTGGAAGAAGGTATTGTCGCCGGCGGTGGTACTGCGCTCCTGCGTGCGATCAAGTCGCTCGACAAAGTGAAGACCTCTTCACATGATGAAAAAGTCGGCGTGGAAATCTTGCGCAAAGCGCTCGAAGAGCCGGTTCGCCAGATTGCAACCAATGCGGGCAAAGAAGGCTCGGTGATCGTCGAAGAAGTCCGCAAGCTCGACGAAACCATGGGCTACAACGCTGCAACCGACAAATATGAAGACATGTTCAAGGCCGGCATCGTGGATCCGACCAAAGTGACGCGCTCCGCGGTCCAAAACGCGGCGTCTGTCGCAGCCATGATCCTCACGACCGAAGCCGTCGTTACTGATTTGCCAAAGAAAGAAGAAGGCATGGGTGGCGCAGGTATGGGCGGTGGAATGGGTGGCATGGGCGGTATGGGTGGAATGGGGATGTAGCCTCGTTCGTCTTAGCCGCATGCATGTGCGCGTGCGCTCGAATCAAGAAAGAGGTCTGCTGGACGCAGGCCTCTTTTGTCGTGTATAGTGTCGCTATCGGATCATCATAAGGAGAAGATCAAATGGAGCAACGAGGACCCTGGCGGATTGTGCGCAAAACACTCAAGTATCACAACCCGCGCGGTCGGCTGGAAGAGCATGACTTATTGAGTGCAAGCAATAAGTCAGCGCGATTTGTTTATATGGAGGTGCTTCCGGGCGTATGCGTGCTGCCCGTGGACGACGAGGGCAACGCATATCTGACGCGTGAATTTCATTATGCGCTTGGCGAAGCGGATATCGAAGGGGTGAGCGGCGGTCGAGAAGAGGGGGAAGTACCGGAGCAAACGGCCAAGCGTGAACTTGCGGAAGAATTGGGTATTACT
>CAZVBP010000091.1:0-316 GCA_964625515.1 uncultured Gammaproteobacteria bacterium | reverse complement strand
GGCGGGCATTTGGACAGATCTGGGTATAATCCATTCGTTTACGGGCAACATCTATTGTCCCGGGCAGCTATTCCTTGCAACGCAACTTACCTTCGGTGCACCTCATCTTGATGAGCATGAGCAAATCGAGCTGGTGAAAATGCCATTTGAAGAAGCGCTTGCATGCGCAATAGACGGCAGAATTTTTCACGCATCATCTGTGGCGTGGATTTTTAGAGCCGCTATTCATCTGAAAAAACTATTGCCTGCGTAGCACTCACGCGGGTTTTTTCTTGTCCGCGCCCGACCGTCATCCACAGCCTCGCCGCTTCTGCCC
>CAZVBP010000090.1:0-2823 GCA_964625515.1 uncultured Gammaproteobacteria bacterium | reverse complement strand
GGGGATTCGAGATGAATCGACCTGAGGGGGCACGCTTGAAAAAAGTTCAAAATTTTGCTATCATTCGCCCCGTTATGGCTATCATGCTTCGCACAATCGAATGGATCACGCGCTCCGTGGGATCGCTTGCGTCTGTGCTCGTCCATTCCCTCCTTTTTGCCTGCGCATTCGCGCTCGGGCTTTTTCACGTGGTCGCATGGGAAAACGTGCTCCTTGTGCTCACCACCGTGGTGTCGCTCGAAGCGATCTATTTATCAATTTTCATTCAAATGTCCGTCAACCTCAACACCGAGAGTTTGCGGGAAGTGGAGCAGGATGTGGACGAGATCCAGAAAGATATCGATGCCATCGAGCAGGATGTGGACGAGATCCAAGAAGACGAAGCGGAGGAAGAGCTGCGCGATCAAAAACACGGGGCAGCGCTCGACGACATTAGCAAACGTCTCCAAGGTCTCATTTCAGACATCCAGCAGATGCAAAAACGATAGGAAGTGATTCCTATCGTTTTTCTGTTCCCGGCATTGACATACCACATTCGCGTTACACAAAGTCCCATGGGTCTCTCTTTCGCCGCAAGTCTCTCAAATCTTTTGCATCTTTCTCTGCAGCTCTCGCTTCCATGTATGCCCGCTGCAATTGACGATCCTCAGGATAGAGCGCAGTACCCAAGGACAAGAGACCCGACCTCTTTTTGAATGTCACTTCTTTCGAAAGAATGGCACGCGCAATCACGACCAGGAGCACCCCATCATACGTCCGAGTACGCGCATCCTCAATGCTCATCGCGAGTATTTGCGCAGCGCTCAAGACTTCGTGCACACGATCAATCCACTCCTCTTTCGTGCGTTGCAGTGCACGCTCACGGGTGCGAGCCTCAACAAGTTCCAAACGGATGCGCTCGTCATCAGGCCAGACCAACGAGGCAATTTCCAATCTGAACACGCGTGCACGAAGATTGCGATATCCGAGTTTGTGCCCAAAATCGGGAAGCGTCATCCCCGGATGAACTTCGATATCAAGATTTGTTGTTCCCCTCTGCAACCATGCCTCAACAGGACAAGTCTCCCGCAGCGCAGCAATCCCTTGCGCACGTACATCTTCCCATCCCACGATATCGATTTTAGGACCCGCGCCCGTTGTGCCATCGTTCAGCAATGCGGCGCGCATATCATCAGCCCATCGCGGACCACGCCGAACTTTTGTCACGGCATACGTTCCGTCCGTTTCGCTTTCTTCCTTTTTATGTGTCGTAAGGTACTGATCTGAAACAATTCCTTCAAAAACGAATGCAGCCTCGCCAACTTGATCACACAACATCACCGTACGATTCAACCGTGGAATCTCAATCCGTATGTATGCCAACTCGCGCATTTGTCGCTCATGAGGATTCTGCACTCGCGTCAATGTTACTTCCCTTCCTTCAAAATGAACCGACTCTGTTTCGGGTCGCTGGAGTTCCGGAAGAAGCATGATGTCATCGGTAAAAACGCCAATCGTTCGAAGAAGCCGCAAAAAATTCGTCACCGACTCATCGAAACGTGGATGTTTCCATTCCGATCCACCATCAACATATCCTGCAACCGGCTTCTTTCCGGGCGGAAAATAGATACCCGAAAACGGCTTGGTGATAATTTTCGTGCCGCGTCCTTCCAACGATTCGCGTACGACGGCATTGAGTGAGCGAATTGCCATTGCCAACAAAATATCAATATCTTGTTGGTTGGACGGATTGAGTCGTGACGCTGCATCGGTCTCTTGCGCAATGATGGATCCACCCATTCCATGCTCGACTGCACAAGATTCGAAATCTTGCAGTGCTCGCCAAAGTGATCTGTCACTCTCTTCACTCCCATCATACTCACGCGCACGCTGCGCAGCGATTCCCTGGAGTCGGCGGTACTTTCCCTCGGGTGTGTTGAGGAATTCCTCACGAGTCAATCCGCGCCGGTGATCAAGAGCCATAATTGAGAACAAAGAGTTGAACGTGGAGAGGCACAATTTATGAAAGCGGCTTTTGTTTCGCCGTCAGCACCATCGCACCGATCATCGTGAGCATGACAATGATCAAGATGGGAAGATCTTTCCACACATGCAGCACGTCGTCGGCGAGGGCGATGCGATACGTTTCGCCATCGGGAATTGCCACAACGGAGACAACATCCCCCACGGCAACGCGGGATCGAGAAACTGCGAGACCATTGATGCGTAATGTGCGACGAGGAATGGGCACACGATCAAGCACCATCGATTCGCCGTGCACCATCACGGTCACATCCATGGAATACCGTCGCTTTCTGCCGGCGCGCGAGTCATCAAGATCCGTTACTTCGCCTTGAATGATCTCACTATCGCGAAATGCGTAATAATCGCGCACTTCGTTGATCGCCGTTCCTGCCGACAAGAGAAAGAACAGCACCATCAAACCAATGGCGATCTTTTGTGTTCTCTTCGTGAGCGGCTTCTTATTTTTGCCCATATGCAAGCACTATAACATTTTCCGCACGAGGTACTCCGCATACTCCGCCGTGGATCCCACCGTGCTGAAGTTGAGCAGCTCACCGATATAGTACGTACGATTCATCCCCTGCAGCGCGTCGAGACGATCATAATACCCTTCCCGAACATCATCCGCCGACACATGCGGGAACTACGTCCAGTGCGGCACGCTGTGCGTACGCGTGACCGATCCTCCACATTGCGCAACAAAGTCGCAGACATTTTGCACAAGCGCCTCATCACGCGAGCTGGGTCCTGCAAACACATAAAACGTGTACACATCGGTCTCGGCGTACCTATGGTCCCAGAAGAGAGGCGCATCTTCCG
>CAZVBP010000089.1:0-2945 GCA_964625515.1 uncultured Gammaproteobacteria bacterium | reverse complement strand
CGACTATCCGCGCGGCATCGAACTGAAGCAGGACGGCTACCTCGTGCTGGCGCAGGGCGTGAACAACAGCATCTGGACGGCAGCCGCCGTGTTCGTGAACGTGAAGCACGACTGGCCACCGAAGACGGACGCGGCGCTCCTCAGCTTCCTTCAGTGGCCGCTCAGCCATCAGATCATCATGGGTTTCTTCTTCGCCTCGACGAGTGCGTGGGTGATCCAAGGGACGAAGTTTCTCCTCTGGCCGCACACCGGCATGATGCCATAGCCAACGACGCACTCCTCACCCCGCAGTCACACAGCAGACCCCCGAGTGGTCGTGTGTCTGCGGGGTTGTTGTTTTAAGATGGATGTATCCGCGTTTGGCGAGTTCATGTTGATGTTGTTTTTGTATCTGCGCATGTCCACCGCCGCTTTTGAGATAAACCTCTCGCGCCTTTGCATCTGCTGCATTCACATAGCATTCATAATACATAAGTTGAACGGGCTGTCGGTATTTCGTTGCTCGTGCGCCACCGGATTGATGTGTTGCGATGCGATCCTTTAAATTTTGAGAATAGCCAATATACAATTTTTTATCACCGCAAAATAAGATGTAAACGTAATGCATATCTTTTATTATAGATCGGAGGTTGCTTCGTATATCGATACCTTGATGAAGGATTGTCGAACGATTCTTGGGCCGTCAGACGGCCCTCAGGCCTTCGTAACAGAAACACTCCACATTTTGTGTGGAGTGTTTCTTGGTTCTGTGGAACGGCGTTCAAGGCCGTTCGACGGCCTGGTGACCCCACGGGGAGTCGAACCCCGGTTACAGGCTTGAAAAGCCCGTGTCCTAGCCATTAGACGATGGGGCCGTTATAACGGCTAAACTGTAGCTTGAGCTCTTTACGGATAATTCCAGATCTCTTTATCTGAATTTCCCGTTTTCTTGCACTTGTTTTGTCGGGATAGGTTTCTGTATAAACGACAGAGTATGGCCTATATCCTTTTGTTGAATGTACCTGCTCTGCGTTGTGCTGCCTGAGTCGCTCGTCGATATTCTCGGTCATTCCAATATACCAGCGATCGGTATTATTGGATTCAAGAATATATACGAAGTGCATATGTGAAGCAAAAGTTTATATTCTTCGGTAAAACCGGGTCGAATATTATCCAATGGTGATACCTGTTGGGTAACCATTATCCGGCGTAGCCGGACCCGGCTCCGCCGGGGACGATGGGGCCGGAAAAGAACCGAACTTTTGCGCGAGCAGTGTATCAAAAATTCGCCTTTCGTCAAAATTGTTCTTGGAAACGAATGCTCAGCCTCCTTGGGGGAGGCTGAGCCGTGGGGTGATGCGTTGGGCGTGTTCCTATGGTGTAGGCGTTGACGACGCCTTTTTCCGCGTCGCTTCGTCCTTCGCTTCCGCGAATGCCAGCGCCGATCCTGCCATGAGCGCGAGCACGATGCCGCTCCACTGCAGGCCCGAGGTTACTTCCCCGAGCATTCCGCCGCTTGCGACGACGACTGCGGGGGTTTCCATCATGGCGATGGTGGCCGCGGCTTCCGTGCGGTTCTTGTCCACCACCACGATGTTAGACAAGTAGTACAGCGTTCCGCCCACCAGGCCGAAGAGGACGAGGAGCGCGACGTGCCCGGCGGTTCGCTCGAGTGCCGCGAAGGGGATGGTGCCGACGGAGACGGTCATCATGAACCCTGCCACAGCCGTCACTGATCCCAGCCAGAAGGTGCGATGGAACTTGTCGATCTCGCCGCCCTTCTTGAGGACCTCGAACGAGATTCCCGCAAGGACGGCACCGAGCAGGCTCACGCCGAGCCCAGCAACGTTGAATGCTGTGCGCCATGGCTCGAGCGCGACCGTGACGCCAATCAGGAGGATCACAAAGCTCGTCAGCACCCGATCCGTCACCCGAATGCCGCGGATCATCTTGTACCCGATGTTCACCACTGGGGTGAGGGTGATCACCACGAGCGTTGGGCTCGCTCCCCAGATGCGGATGCCGGAGTACAAGGCGAGCGTGGCCGCGGCGAAGATCACGCTGAATGCGATGAGGTACTTCGACGGTGCGCCGATCCGCTTCCGGAACATGATGCCCATGCTGAGTGCGGTGATGAGCCCGCGCGTGAGCATGAGCTCGGCGATGCTGAGCTCGGTGAAGATGTTCACCAAGGGGAGCGAGAGCGCGGCGGTAACCGCAATGCCGAATCCGGCGGCGATGGTTGCCGCGGCGTTCTTCTGATGATCGTGCACGTCATCCTCCGGGGATGGAAAGGGCTTCGTTCATCACTATCGATGAACGACGAGGAACCGTAGCAAATTTGCTCTACTTCGCCAAGCAGTCTGCGGTCCAGGTGCTTTGGCCGGGGCCGTTGAAGGATTCGTCGATGGTTTTACCAAGAGGGAAGTATGTTGGTGTGGGGGAGGAGATATCGATGAGGAAGAGGCGGGAGAAGGAGACGGATCCGCCAATGTTGCAGGACGTGCTCACGAGGACGTGATCATCGCTGCCGCAGAAGGTGGGGTAATTAAAGCTTGCGCCATTGCAGGATTCGAATGCAGGGTCGTATTTGGCGAGATCGGCGGGTTTTGCGTCGGCGATGCGGAGCGCGGGAGTGCCGAGCGCGCCATTCGCGTACGTGCTTCCAAGGATTCCTCCCGCGCGCACATTGTCGCAAAGAGTGACGAGACCCGTCCATCCAATGGTGCAGTGGCCGGATTGCATGCCGTATGATGCAGTGGTTTTTGTTTGGGTGTCGAATACGCCCGCCATGCCAACGCCTGTGGACGTTTCGTGAAACACCACGTATCTGCCGTCGGCGGAAAATGCAGGATCTTGTTGTCCGGCAATATTCGTGAGCGGTGTTGCGTTCGCGAGTATTGTTCCTTCGCTATTCAACGATGCGGTCATGATTTTGTCCGTTTCTTCTGACACATAGAGAAATG
>CAZVBP010000088.1:0-3157 GCA_964625515.1 uncultured Gammaproteobacteria bacterium | reverse complement strand
TTTGTCTTCATAGGCCTATCAAGCTTAACGCGAATCATTCGCATTAGCAAGGGTCTATTCTTGAAAAAGAGATGCCCCGCGCTCAATACACAAGCTTCAAAATCGCCGACACAACCGATCTCGCGCCAATGCTTCCCCGACGCTTCTTCAATGCCCCATCCCCACCCCTTCAAAGACTCACATTCACTCCCCCGCCCTCCGCCCCTCGCCCTCCCCAACCACTCCCCCTCACCCCCGCGCCAAACTCCATCGCATCACAAACTCCACTCCGGCACACTTCAGCACTTCTTCCACCGCATTCATCGTGGCACCGGTCGTCTCAACATCATCGATGAGCAATACGCGATGCGGCAGCTCTGCCCCCTTCTTCAAAGAAAAGATTTTTGAATCAACTGCATCGGCGCGAGTTGCCTTGCTCAAGTTTGCTTGTGCGGACGGGCGATGAGCGCGCTCGAGCACATCCGTAACGGGAAGCAGCAGCTCGGCACCAAGCATGCGTGCCAGATTGCGCCCTTGATGAAATCCGCGCCACCGCTCTTTCCATGCCGAAAGCGGAACGGGCACAATCGCATCGATCTGTTCCGCAATCACGCGCGAACGAAGTGATGCGAGACGCGTGGGAACCAATTGCCACAACGCACGAATCGCTTCCTCGTCGCCGTCGTATTTCCATGCACAGATCAACTGACGAACCATGGGATTCGCATACGCAAACGGCGGACCGTCAAGCGACGCCCCCGCCAAACATTCCGCACACAACAACGTACCCTCGCATGCACACAGCACACACGCCCGCGGAAAAAGCGCATCGAGCACCACGCTACTTCCACGCATAGTTGCTCACGAGCCACGTGGTTCCCGATTTTACAAGCGTAAGAGTAATCGATTGATAGATCACCGTCGTATTTCCAGGGGTGTCTCGCGTTTCCTCGCGCTGTGTGGTCATGGACAGCGTCGTTTCTGTCGCACTTGCATTCACCACAATTGGCGCAGTGATCACCACCGTCGAAACGCCATAGTATTCACCGCCTGCGGTCGCACGCGCCTCACGTGCTAACGCGAGCAGCTGTTGCTGAAATGCGGGCGTTGCCATGGAGAGAATATCGTCAACATTCTGCGCGTCTGCTTCCGACGAATAACTCCCCAGTCGCTCCACAAATGCACGCGCCACGGTGTTCGCCGACGTTTCTTGAACGACCGGCGTTGGTGGTGTGGTTGACGTGTCTCCTTGTGCGCCAGGCTTATCCTGCGATTGCGTCATGCTCCCCGCGGTGGACCGTGGCGGCTCTGCTTCCTGTGCATCGGGCTGCTGCATACGCCACACCACGAGGACCACAAAAAAGATGAGGACGACGGCGAGCGCGAATGCGATCTCAATTTTCGTCTTTCGTTCCATAGGGGGGAGAAGATTAACGCTGATTCGTGAAGTGATTAACGCTGATTCTCGGAGTACTCGTCAGCCAAGCGCTTCTTTTCGCGCTCGATATCGAGGAGCTGTTGCGGATTGGTGGTGACGAGCTGATCCTCGGTGTATGACGCCACCACTTTGATTGCGGCATGCTTCTGCCCCGCAAAGAAAATGCCCTCCCCCACCGCAGACTCAAGAAGAAGGTACTTCTCGCTTTGCGTGAGGTTGAACGTTTCTGCAACCAAATCGACCCCTGCTGGTGACTGTTTCATGAGGAGCTGCAGCGCAGAGTTTGTCACGATTGCTTGGCCGTACTGCGACTTTAAGAAATCGTTCACGTCTTGCGTAATCGTCGTCACCCCAAGGAAATATTTTCGCGCACGCTTTACAAGCGCAAAGATAAATTTTGCAGAGTCTTCGTTTTGCATGAGCCACCACGCCTCGTCAATCACCAAAATGCGCTTCTTCCGTTCACTCCGCACCACGTTCCAGATGTAGTTCACAATGGTGTAAATCGCCATCGGGCGCAACTCATCTTCCAAGTCGCGCACCGAAAACACCACAAGCTGATTGCGCATCTCCACCGTGGTTGGTGAATTCAAAAGCCCCGCAAATGTGCCACTCGTGAATTTCTGCAGTCGCGCCACCAAGTTTGCTCCACCCTCCATTCCCTCGAGCACCTGCATGAGGTCGTCGAGGATCGGATAGTCCATCACCCCAGCGAGCGACGAGAGGTCGGGCGTAATGTCACGCTTTGCGTACGATTCCAACAATGCGCGATCGAGAAGCGAATCTTCTTCCGGCGTAAATCCAAGAATGCCACGCTCACCGATTGGTTTCCCAATCATGATGCGGAGCAAGCCTTTAATCGTGATGACGGCGCTACGCAAAATATCATCCACCGACGTTTCGTCGCCCTTCGGCCGCGGCAGATCGAATGGATTCACCTTGCTGTCCGACGCGAGCGAAACGTTGATATACGTGCCGCCAACGGCGTCGGAAAGTTGACGATATTCCATTTCAGGATCGATAACGATCACATCGATGCCCATCATCATCGAGCGCAGAATCTCGAGTTTCACCGTATAGCTCTTTCCCGCACCAGAGGTTGCAAACACCACGGAGTTCGCATTTTGCAAACTAAATCGATCGAACAAGATCAGCGAGTTATTGTGACGGTTGATACCGTACAAAATACCGTTGTCGCTTGTAACATCCGACGAAATGAATGGATACGACGACGCAATCGGTGACGTGTTCATGTTGAACGTGATCATGAGCTCGTCGTTCGCAAGCGGCAATGTGGCGTTAAAGCCTTGTTCGGTTTGATAAAAACCGCGCTTCGAATACATGAGCTTCTGCCCGAAGATGGATTCGATTTCCTCCGTTCGTTTATCGAGCTCTTCTTTTGTTTTTGCGTACAGCGTAACGTAAAACGCAAACTGGAAGAAATGCTCGATGCCCTGCGTGAGGTCGTCACGCAGTTGTTCCACATCACGAAGCGCCGTTTCTCGCACTGGGTCACGCGGCTTTCCGTTCTCGTTGTCCGAAACAATTTGCGCTTCAAGCACACCGACTTTATTGCGCAATTGCTTCAAAATAATCTCCGGCTTGATGGGATAAAAATACATCGCGATGTCGATCGTGTTGTTGTAGTTAATCACCGGTGCTCCCCACCCAATCCCCACATAGCGTGGATAGGTAGTAACAAACATTGTGCGCACAAACATATCGCCCAGCTTGAGGTGC
>CAZVBP010000087.1:0-3267 GCA_964625515.1 uncultured Gammaproteobacteria bacterium | reverse complement strand
CCATTCATTGCGCAACGAATTGCGATAATTCCTGTGCCCGATCCTAAATCGAGAACGGTTTTCCCTGTCACATCCGGAATATGCCGCAGCAGGATCGAGGTCGAATTCGTGAGGAGAGGATCGGGAGAAAATACCCCGTTGCGAACGAAAATATCGAGTTCGTTCAGGACGATCTTGTGATCGGGATGGCGGAGCAAATGTTGAGTTTCATCATTCATACGATATGAACAAAAACATCATCGCCTCTTCTCTCGGTGCTCCTGGATGAGGAGCGCAGTTGCAGCGATGATAACGATGATTTCCAAAAGAAACGTCCAGTGAAAGACGAAACTCCACACCCAGAAGTTGTGCGTTGCAGGGACGGTGAAGAGCGTGGTGGTGACGGTGGAGAATGGAGCGAGCCAACTGATACCGCCCACAATGGAATCGAGGGCAAAGTGAAGGATAAGGTTTGCAAAAAAGATGGTGGCGATGATCAGTGCTGCTCGCTTTTGAAAAAGCGTCGCGACAAGAGCAACGACGACCCAAAGCGCAATCCATACGAGCGGTACGTGTGTGAAATATTGATGATGAAGCGTTTGCCGATCGTCGATAAAATAAAAGTACAGCATGTCGATGTCGGGCAACGCGCTTGCCACAAGTCCTACCCACAGATACTTTTGGGTGTTGAACGCCTTCTGGATGAAGCGGGTGAGGAGATATCCCGCGGGAAGATGGCCGATGAACATATCGCGTTATTGTGCCACAAGAATGCTCCTTGCGCATTGTCTACTCGCGTTTGCGCGCAGTGATCACGGAGTACCGCGAGGCAATGCCAAGGAATGGGAACGTACGAAGAATCATCGTATCGATGGTTTGAAAGAGCTGGTTACAGCGTTGTTTTTGCGTCTCTCGATCATGCTCGAAGAAAAAGATGAGCGATGCGAGCGCATGAAAGAGCGGCTTTGCTTTGAAGAGAAAAGGAGAGAAGATGCGAAAGGGTTTGAGCGTGATGTTGCCAAACGTATGAGCGATGAATGCAACGTCATCCATGGTGAGAATCTTCTCGGTGATGGTTTCACGTCGGATGGGATAGAACGTTTGGACGATCGCCGATTCTCGAATTTTTTGAATGAACGGTGAGCGAGCAAGCGGTTCAATCGCAACGAGCACCCCGCCAGGGGAGAGAAGCCGGAGAAATTCGCGCAGCGCGTGCTCGAGCTCAAGATGATGGAGCGCGACGTTAATGAAGATAATGTCGAACGATGCATCCGGTTTTGGAACAGATTCGCCTGCGCATGCAATGAACGTCACGTTTTCACGCAGCGCGTTTGCCCGTTTTCGTTCATGCGCAATGCGAATGCTTTCCTCGCTGATATCAACGCCAAGCACGTCTGATGCGCCGTGCAGCGCGAACCATGCTGAGATTTCCCCGCTTCCGCACCCAATCTCGAGAATGCGCTTCCCAACGAAATCCATTGATGTCACCGCCGCAAAAAACACATCCCCGTTATAATCCGCAAACGACGGTTGTCTCTTTGAAACCACCAGTGATTTTCCCTGTGTCTTCTCTTGCACCAGACGATTAAACGTTTCTCGTTCAATGCGCTGCTTTTCGGTGAATTGATCATGCATACCATCGATTCAGTTTCACTTACGCAGCATGGTTACGAGGTGCGGTTGCGCGTATGTTCCAAAAAGCTTTGTGAAGAGCGTTGAACAGAAATACGTGACGGGACCGAATGATGTGTATGACGGGTCGGCGTTTTCCATCACGATGTCGGGGGAGAAACGAAATTGTTGTGCGACGGCAGTAATGTCTTTCACAGTATTCATGCAATAGTGAACCGTAAATGCATCCTTTTCTTCCCGTCCATAGAGCGTTTTCAGCAGGCGCTGTGCAATCCCGTCGGTCATTATTCTGCGCAGTGCAATGAGGAAGCTCTTCTTGTTTGGCGTGACGAAAGCGAAATATCCTCCCGGTTTTAACACGCGCGCAATTTCACGCATGATGACATCGGGGTGTTTGATATGTTCAAACACCCAAAGAGAAATCACGAGGTCGACACTTGCATCAGAAAGTGGAAGACGCGAAGGATCGCCGATGTGAATCTCGTCGCACGTCACATTGCCTTCTGTTGATTCTTGCAGAACGTCAAATCCAATCACACGCGAGAAAGCATTGCGCAACTCGTCAATCACGAAATTTCCTCGACCGCATCCAAAGTCCAAGACGATCGTTCCTGGGGCGATGCGCTCGCGGACGAGGTTCGTCAAAAGAACCATGGAATCGTCCCAGTCGGGATGGTCCTGTTTGTATCGACGTTTATACGTGAGCTGCCGTATCTCTTGCGGCGTAAGTTCAGAATATTGGCGGATGTACGACATACGGCACAGTGTACGACGCGTTGCGGAAAACGGACAATCGCGTTCAATCAGCGCACCGCATCGCTACTCCCGCATCGCCTCGGCAATAATCGCTTGGAGTTCCTCGTCGGGAAGCCATCCAGGGCCGAATCGGGTGGTAAGGAGGCCGTCGACGTTTCCGTATGCCTTTCGCAAGAATCGGAGCGCGGTAATGAGGCCATCGCGATCGCGATTCGAGCCGCGGCGATATGCGCGGAGAAAGTCGTAGATCACGTGTGGTTCGCATGCGGGTTGTGGGGGAGTGGTTGCGGTGCGCGTGGCGATCCAGGCAACGATTGTTTCTTTGCCATCGCGAATCGCTGCCACCACGCGATGCATGCCGTCGAACACAAGGTAGCCATTCTCTGATCGCACAAGAATCGGCTGTTCACTCCAGCGTGCATCGGCAAACAGCGCAGCAACAGCAGGATCGGTGCGTATCAGCTCCCGAAGCTTCACCGGCGACTTTTCCGCCTGCGCAATGATCACCGTATTCCATTCCGGGCTTGTTCGTGTGAGTACAAGATCGTCCACGCGCAATGTTTTCTTCTCCCACGTTACACCCGGATCCGTAAAGAAATCCCCAATCCAATTCATTGCCGCGCCGGAGTACATCACAAGCTGCTCGATGCTGGAGAGATTCTTCTCCGCCCTCCGCCCCTCGCCTTCCACCATCGCCTTCAGGTATTCCTCATCCGGAAACGTGCTGCTGCAAAATTGCGTCATAGATGCATGCAGTATAGCGAATCGACGGCATTCCGGGCAGAAAACGTCAAGAACGTTGACTTTTTGCCTCTCTCCGATACTATTTGCGTTCCGTCGTGGTCGCCTTCGCCCAAGATACTGGAGGCTCTCATGGGCAACAGATACCCGCTCGTGGCA
>CAZVBP010000086.1:2847-3378 GCA_964625515.1 uncultured Gammaproteobacteria bacterium | reverse complement strand
CCGATTCATCGAAAAACGTTCTGGCACGGGTGATATACTGCGTACAATATGCCATCGAAAAAAGGACAGTCACCATTGCCAAAGCTCACAAAACTCGAAGTGGGCTTCGTGTTTGCTATCATCGTCATTATTTTAGGAATTGCCGCGCTCGCGTTTGCGCCGTAGTTGCGTCGATCACCATAAGAAAACTGCGAAGGCCCGCCGCGTATTGTCCGCGTCGGGCCTTTCGTTCGTCGCTCACTACCACTTCTCGTCGATCATGGTTCGCTCACCGGTTCATCTGCTACAGCTAGTAGACGTCTCGCATTTGCTTGGTCTTGTGCGCGGAGTAGAACCCTCCGACCTGTCGAATCCTTACCTCATCGAACGGATCCACTTGATCTTCGCGGATTGCATCCATGAGCGCTTGGAACTTCGACAGCCTGTGGCCCGCCGTCAGCGTCCAGAAGTGCTCAAGGACCATGGTCACGACGCTGCCCCCCGTTCCCATAAAGCCAATGATCACAGGGATGTCGTATTCCTTCAGCGTGC
>CAZVBP010000086.1:0-2837 GCA_964625515.1 uncultured Gammaproteobacteria bacterium | reverse complement strand
CGGCCACCTGAGCGGCCTGGCGGCGGTCCGGGTTCCGGCGGACAACATCCTCGACTGCCTCTTTGCCGATTTTGGTGAAGGCCGGTCGCTGACCATTCTTGTTCATCCGCCTCAGAATATCCAGGAGTCTGACCCTCCGAATATCCACGTTTGGATGGGTATAGTTCATCTGCTGGATATCGTACAGGTTGTCTTCGATCGAGATCATGGCGGTTCCTTGGGTGCACATTGTTTGCTCCGTCCTCGAAGATTCGAGAGCGGTCCGAACGAGAGGAAACGTACCAAAAGATGGGGCTGATCGCAATTATTTCGCTAGGCAATGGGGGGAAAATGGGGTAGCATCGGGGTATGTCGTTTCAAGCGGTTTTGGATGCGCAAACACCACATATTTCGCGGTTTTTGTCGCCGCTCGGTTTAACGCGCGAGGTGGTTGAGGCGATTTCCGATGCGAAGGGGGAGCCGGACTGGATGCGGGAAAAGCGATTGCGTGCACTCGAGCTTTTTTTGAAAACATCGCTGCCCGCGTGGGGGCCGTCGCTTGCGGGGCTTGATGTGGCGAAGATTCACTATTTTGCGCGGCCGGATGCGGTGGAGGGGAATACATGGGAGAACGTGCCGGAAGAAATTCGCACCACGTTTGAACGGCTTGGGATTCCGGAATCTGAGCGCCGAGGGCTTGCCGGCGTGGGCGCACAGTACGATTCAGAAATCGTTTACCACAATTTGCAAAAAGATTTGGCGGATCAAGGGGTGATTTTTCTCAACATGGACGTTGCGGTGCGCGAGCACGAGGGAATGGTGCGCGAGTATTTCATGACGAACTGCGTGCCGGTGCACGATCATGCGTTTGCCATGCTTCATGCGGCGGTGTGGAGTGGCGGAACGTTCATTTACGTTCCCAAGAATGTAACGGTGAGTATTCCGCTTCAGGCGTACTTTCGCATGAATGCCGAGCGCGGCGGGCAATTCGAGCACACGCTCATTATTGCGGACGAAGGATCGACCGTGGAATACATCGAAGGCTGCTCTGCGCCAAAGTATGATGCGGCAGCGCTTCATGCGGGATGTGTGGAGATTCATGTGAAGCGGGGGGCAACGGTGAAGTACATGAGCATTGAGAACTGGAGCAAAAATACGTTCAATCTCAACACCAAACGCGCACTCGTTGATGACGACGGGGCGATTGTATGGGTGAATGGAAACATGGGGAGTGGGGTGACGATGTTGTATCCCATGAGCGTTCTTCGCGGCGCGCGGTCGAAATCTGATTTTCTTGGCGTTGCGTTTGCCGGGCCGGGGCAAGTGCAAGATACGGGGCATAAGGTTGCATTGGTTGGGCCAAACACGTCGGCAAACGTACGGTCGAAATCCGTGGCTGTGGGCGGGGGAGTGAGCACGTATCGTGGACTCGTGAAGGCGACCGCAAGTGCAATTGATGCGAGTGCGTCGGTGGTGTGCGATACGCTCTTGCTCGACGGAGTATCGCAGGCAACGACTATTCCGGTGATTGATGATGCGTCGCCGAGCATGACGGCGACACATGAGGCGAGCGTTGATCGTCTTGATGAGCGTCAGATGCAATACTGCGCAACGCGCGGACTTTCGGCTGATGCAGCGCGGCGTGCGGTGATTGGGGGATTTTTCGATCCCATCGTTCGTGCGCTCCCCCTTGAGTATGCCGTGGAGTTTATGGAGTTAGTAGCGATGGAGATGGAGGGCGCGATTGCCTAGATTGTATGATTGATGAACGCGAAAAGCCGCTGTCGGAAGGAAATGAATCGATGATGATTGATGGTGTTCTTTGCGTTGCGGCAGGGGAAACACAGCGCGTGCAGATTGATGTGTCGACAAGTTCGTCGTTTTCTGTTCGTGTCGATGCCGGAGGAACGCTCTTGATGATTATTGCTGGCGCGATCGATACCGATGTTTCCATTATGCGACGTGTGGAATTGGTTGGTGTGGGTGCGAAGGTTGAGCTTCTCGCCGCGTGCAAGATTGCGCCGGGCGTCACGTTTCGATGTGACGACGATGTGCGCGTGAGTGCTAATGGGGCAGAATGTAGCATTGACGATCGGTGTGTTGCGCTTGATGGATCGAAAGCGATCGTACGCCAATGTGTGGTTGTCGATCCCGAAATCATCGAGGCAACCGTCGAAACGTCGGTACGAGGAATGCTGCTCGGCGACGGCGCACGCATTCGCGCAATTCCTGAACTCCATATTGCGTCAAATATGGTCCGCGCAAAGCACGGGGTTTCTATTTCACGTCCAACGCCAGCAATGACTGCGTATTTCGCATCACGCGGCATCGACGCCCTTACCGCGCGGACGCTGATCGCTGACCAATTATTGTGTCCAATCGGCACTCAATCGACCACCGTATGACCGATATTCGATCACAATTTCCTGGGCTTCGATCGGAGACCGTGTACCTTGATAACGCTGCGACGACGCAGATTTGTGGTGCGGCGATGGATGCGACGACGGCGTATCTTCGTGCTGGTCGGGCGAATGTTGGACGTGGTCTGTACCCGATGGCTGAAGTTTCGGTGGTGGCGTACGAAGAGGCTCGCAAAACCATCGCGAGCTTTATTGATGCCGACGCTTCGTCGACTGTTTTTACAAAAAGCGTCACCGAAGGGATCAATGCGATTGCGTTTGGGGTGACATCGATGGTGAATGCTGGCGACGAGATTCTCGTGAGCCCGTTTGAGCATCATGCAAACCTTCTTCCTTGGCGTCGCCTTGCGCGGGAGCGTGGTGCAATCGTGCGCACGATGCCGATGACGAACGATTACATGCTCGACGTTGACGGTGCCGTTGCGATGATGAATGAAA
>CAZVBP010000085.1:0-3421 GCA_964625515.1 uncultured Gammaproteobacteria bacterium | reverse complement strand
CAAGATGGACGCGACGCAATCACGCATTTCGACGTTCTTGAGCGCTATGCAAACGCCACGCTTCTTGATGTTCGCATTGAAACCGGTCGCACACACCAAATTCGTGCACATTTCTTCGCGCTCGGCCATCCCGTTGCTGGCGATAAACTCTATGTGAAGCGCGGCGTCAAACAACTTCCCCTCCCACGGCTGTTCCTTCATGCTCGTTCCTTGGCGCTCACACTCCCAAATGGAGAACGCGCCACATTCACCGCATCGCTCCCCACCGAACTCGAGCACATACTCACCACGCTCACCAAAACACAACGAAAAATGCTTCCTGGAATTGGAAGCGCATAATTCGCCGCTATGATTATCAGCCTCTCGGGACTTCCTGGTGCAGGAAAATCCACCGTCAAAGCACTTCTCGCGCAACAGCTCAACCTGAAAAGCTATTCCATGGGCGACATGCGCGGAAAGATGGCGCTCGACCGCGGCATGACGATTGATGAATTCAATGAGCTCGGCATGACGGAATCGTTCACCGATCATGAGGTTGATGCGTATCAGGAAACGCTCGGCAGGACCGAGGATAACTTTATTATCGATGCATGGCTTTCCTGGCATTTTATTCCACACAGTTTTAAGGTGTTTCTTACTATCGATCCTCAAGTTGCAGCACAACGAATCTTTGCGTCCCGGCAACAAGAATCCGGACGAGAGGACGAACCTGAATACGAGACCGTTGAAGAAACACGGGAAACATTGGCAAAACGCGTGGCACAAAACCAAGAACGCTATCAAAAATGGTATAAAATCGACTTTTTAGACATGAGCCATTACGATTTCATTCTTGATACGACGAATCTCACACCACGAGAGGTTGCAGAGCGCATTCTTGCCGCAGCCCCAAAGAATGCTTGACCCACCGCAGGAATTCCGCTACACTCCGCGCCATACTTTGCCTTTTATGACCGACGTTGAAACAACCACCCAAGAAACTCCAGCAGTCGACGCATCCGTTGCTGTGGAAACAGTAGAAATCACTATGCCAACGGTGAAAACCGGCATGGTCATTCGTCTTCACGAAAAGATTCAAGATGTGAACGCAAAGGGTGAGCCTCGCGAACGCATTCAGATTTTTGAAGGCTTAGTAATGGGCACCCGAGGTGCAGGCGCATCGAAGACCTTCGTGATCCGCAAGGAGAGCAATGGCTACGGCGTAGAAAAGATCTTCCCTGTATCTTCTCCGGCAATTACCAAAATCGAAGTGGTTAAACAATACAAAGTCCGCAAGCGCAAGTTGAACTTTATCAAAGACTTCGGTCGCAAGCTCCGCGAGATCGTGGTCAAGAAGTAATCTTCACTACAAAAAGTCCTCTGCACATGCAGAGGACTTTTTGTATCGGCTCACCCCTTAAAACGTGTTACACGTGTACGTGTTGGTGGTTGTTACCCAAAGTGTCCCTTCCGCTGTTGCGCCTTCGTTGTAATTGCATCGCGTTGCGCCAACCCACGCCGCAATACCGCATGGATCAGTGTTACAGATGGTTTGCAACAGCCCACTTCCCTCAGCGGTGTTGATGTCGCCCACACTTCCCTTATACCCAAAATCCAATTCGTTATACACATCACATCCTCGAATCTTCCCATCCACTTTGTCCTTTGCCCATGTTTGCAAAGTATTACAGTAAAATCCTTGGGGGCTGCTCGCGGTTGTGCCGAGATCCGTTCCCGCGGTGACACAACTACTGAGCGCCGAATCGAACCTGCAATACACCTGCGTGGTGCCGTCTGATCCTCCCTCAAGCCGCTCCGCCTGTTTACACGTTGCCTCACTCGCGACTGGGATATCAAAACACGATCGGCATTCCGTGACGTCACCACGAAGCGACGTACTCTCCGTCACGCACGTTTTATTCAAATCGCATTTATAGTACTGACACGATTCTCCAATCTTCCACGTGCCCACCGACGCATTTCCCTCTGGGGGCAACCCCTCAACGGTTCCCACCGAGCCACACGCGCGCGGTGCAGTCGGTGGCGTAGGCTTGATGTCATACCCCACATCGCCCAACCGCTCACACGACGAATTTGCATCCACAATCACCACCTTTTTCACCAACGGGATCTTTAAGCTGTTCATCATGGTGAGCCGTGGATCGATGAGGTAAAGAATCACATACACCGCCATGAGGAGCACAATGCCGGTAATTGCGTTCGTGATGCGCTGTTTTCCTTTGCTGATGTATTTCTCCTTGCCGCGCGACAATACGTATTGCAACCCACCAATCATCATCAGAACGACTGCGGCAAGCGTGGCCGCAGGCAAGATCCATGTGTATGCCGTATTAATATAGTCGGGGAGATTTTCTACGTTCGACTCGCCCCCAATCGGCACAAGCAGGTTGTACTTCACGTCGTTCGCATAACAATATCGCATCTCTTCACCCGTTGATTTTGTACGCGAACAGTTATACGGCATCTCGCTCCCCCACGTTCCCCGCACCGTTTCTGTGCTCATGCCACGACGAACCTCTTCGCTAAACGCGCTACATTCGCTTTCCGTCCAACATTTGTCGTTGTTGTATGGGTACTGACTTTCCTCGGTAAAACACCCCACGAACATCGCGTCATTGTCCTTGCACGTTTGCCCACATTCCGACTGTTCCATTCTTCCCACTGGTATCGCGCCTTCCTTTGCCTCGCCACAAAAACAAACACACGAGTCTGCCGCAAACCCTGCGCTTGGGAAAAGCAGCAAAAAAGCGATCACGAGCGCCGTTCCCCATTTACGTTTCACGCATGGCATTGATGATTTGGTTAAAGATGGTAAACGGAATTGCGCCCTCTACCTTTTGTCCGTTAAAGAAATACGTTGGTGTTCCCGCCACGCCCGCAGTCACGCCATCGGCAACGTCGCCCTGCACGTCCTTTGCATAAAAGTCGCTCTCCAAACACCGCGCAAAGAGCGCAATATCCAGATCTAAGTCTTCCGCCACGGCAAGAATCGACTCCACACTTAACGCGTCTTTCATCCCGAACACCACATCATGATACTCCCAAAACTTCCCCTGCTCGTTTGCGCATCCGCCACCCTGTGCTGCTATCGTGGATCCTGGATGGATATCCTCAATGGGGAAATCACGGAAAATAATCTGCACATCGTTCGCGTACTGCTTTGCGATCGCGCGCACAATCGGCGCATTCTGACGTGAATATTCACACGCAAAATCCGCAAACTCAACCACCACAATCTTTGCATTCCGATCCCCCAAGGTTGGATCGTCAATTGTTGCCACCGACCCGCTACCGTCGCCATCTGCGGCCTTTTGTGCAAATGCATGCGCTACTCGAGTAAAATCGGTTGTTGTGTATCCAAGCGCAGGATTGATCGTGCCGTTCTGGATATTCCGATAAAAGGAAAACACTCTCCAAAAGA
>CAZVBP010000084.1:0-3507 GCA_964625515.1 uncultured Gammaproteobacteria bacterium | reverse complement strand
ACAGCGCCCGTCAGAGCAAGACCGTTATTGCCGCAACGGGAAAGAAGCGCCAGCTGAAATCGCTTGCCGATATTTTGAAAGGAAAGCAAGGCCGTTTCCGTCAAAACCTTCTTGGAAAGCGTGTCGACTATTCTGGTCGTTCGGTGATTGTGGTAGGCCCACATCTCAAGCTTCATCAGTGCGGTATTCCAAAGAAGATGGCGCTGGAACTGTTCCGCCCATTCGTGATCAGCAAGCTCATTGCGCGTGAATACGTCCACAACATTCGCAGTGCAAACCGATTCTTGGAAAGTGACCGTCCGGAAGTGTGGGACATTTTGGAAGAAGTGGTTGCGGATTCGTACGTGCTCTTGAACCGCGCGCCAACGCTGCACCGTTTGGGTATTCAGGCGTTCCGTCCAACCCTTATCGAAGGAAAAGCAATTCAGATCCACCCACTCGTGTGTGACGCATATAATGCGGACTTCGACGGAGACCAAATGGCCGTGCACGTTCCACTGACGGTCGAGGCAAAGCGCGAAGCGGAAGAGCTCATGCTCTCCATTCGTAACTTGCTGAAGCCATCATTCGGTGGCCCGGTTGCAACGCCAGGAAAAGATATCGCGTGGGCATGTTTCTATCTCACAAGCACCGATACTGAGCCGGATGAGAAAACCATGAAGACCTTCGGGGATGACGACGAGGTGCTTTACGCGGTGAATGCAGGCAAAATTCGTGCGCAGGACTGGGTACGCATTCGCCGAAATGGTGAAATGCTTATCACGACGCCGGGACGCATCATCGTCAACCAACAGTTTCCAGAGCGAATCGGATTCCAGAATGAAATTCTTGGAAAGAAGCAGCTTGCGAACATCATTCGCGACATCTTGGAGTATCACGGTCAGGAATTCACGGCGGGCATCTTGGATAACTTGAAAGACCTTGGATTTAAGTACGCAACGCTTTCGGGATACTCCTGGGCAATGGCAGGGCTCCCAACATTGCAGGAGAAGCCAGCGTTGATTCAGGAGGGCGATCGTCGTGTTCGTGAAGTCGAAGAGTATTTTGCGCAGGGACTCCTCACGCAAAGTGAGCGTCACACGCAAATCATCAAGATTTGGACCGAGATCAAAGATCGTCTTGCAGACATTAGTCAGAAGTCGTTGCCACATGAGAGCTCGGCATACACCATGATTGAATCTGGAGCGCGTGGTGCGTGGGGCCAGCTGACGCAGATGATCGGTATGATTGGTTTGAAGAGCTCGCCGTCCGGTGACATTATCGAACTTCCCGTGAAGTCGTCCTTCAAAGAAGGGGTCTCCGTGCTTGAATTCTTCATCTCGAGTCACGGAACACGAAAAGGACTTACCGATACCGCACTTCGTACGGCAAACGCTGGATACCTCACCCGTCGTTTGGTGGACGTTGCACAAGATGTGGTGGTCCGTGATTTGGATTGTGGCGACGATAAGGGCGTGTTGTTGACGAAAGAAGAATCCGATGAAATTGGTGAGCCACTGCTTGTGCGTATTCTTGGTCGCGTTGCGCTCTCCGACATTAAAGTTTCTGGCGACAAGAAGTCGATTGTGAAAGCCGGAGAATTGATTACGGAAGATCATATTCGCGCGATGAAGAAGGCAAAGGGCGAATTGCTTGAAGCGCATGTGCGCTCAGTGATGACGTGTCGCGTGCGTCGTGGTGTGTGTCAGCAGTGCTACGGGTACGACCTCGCGCACAACAAAATGGTGAAGCCGGGTGTTGCGGTGGGTATCATGGCTGCGCAATCGATTGGTGAGCCAGGTACTCAGCTCACGATGCGTACGTTCCACACTGGTGGTGTGGCAGGAAAAGACATCACACAAGGTTTGCCGCGTGTGGAAGAGCTGTTTGAAGCGCGTTTGCCAAAGCGCAAAGCAATCATGGCGGAGGTGGGAGGAAAAGTAGAGATTGAAAAAGCAAGCCGCACCGTCATCCAGGCGGGAACCGGAAAGAGCATTGTTGACACCATGCCTGGTCAGAAGATTGTGAAGGTCCGTCACATTGCCGTGGATGAGAAAACATTCGCGCTTGGTCGTGGCGGCAAGGTGAAGGTTGCGGAGGGCGACAAGCTTCGCGAGGGTGATGTGCTTGGTGCCAAGATGGACGGTGAAAATGTCACGTCCGATGTGGCTGGTGTGGTGAAAGCTGTTGGAAAAACGTCGATCACTGTTGTCCACGAAGGTGAGAAGGTACGTGAGTACATCATCCCGCAGGGCTACACGCTGTACGTGAAAGACGGCGACGAAGTGCAGCCAGGTGACGTGTTCACCGACGGTCACTTGGATCTCCAGGCGCTCTTCAAAGCGAAGGGCCGCGACGCTGTGCAGCGATATCTCTCGAAGGAAATCCAGTTCATCTATTCTTCGCAGGGTCAGAAGCTCAATAACAAGCACATCGAGGTGATTGTGCGCCAGATGTTGAGTCGCGTGCGTGTGACAAACCCTGCCGACACCGATTTGTTGCCAGGGGAGGTCATCGAACGCGCAACGCTTCTTGATGAGCAAGACAAAGCAGCGGCAAAGGGTGGCAAACTTGCAGAATTCGACGAGCTCTTGCTCGGAGTGACGAAAGTGTCGCTTTCCACGGAAAGCTGGCTTTCCTCCGCATCCTTCCAGGAAACAGCGCGTGTGCTTATCAATGCCGCATGTACCGGAAAGGTGGACGAGCTCCAAGGCTTGAAGGAAAATGTGATCATTGGTCGCCTTATCCCAGCAGGAACAGGCTTCGGCATCGACGGCATTTTGCCGGACATGACGAGCTACGAAGAGGAAGCAATGGCAACGGATGACGCTCCAATGACCGTTCTCGATGCAGAAATTAAAGTGGAAGGGCCAGGAATGGGCACCGTTCCCGATTCCGAAGCATCCGAACCCGCTGCGGAGTAGTTTCCGGACAATGCACTGATTATCAGTTCAAGCAAAACCACGAGCCAAGTGCTCGTGGTTTTGTGTTCCGTGCTACCATGGCATTGCTTATGGAACGCATTCTCGGTATTGATCCTGGATACGGGCGGTTGGGGTATGCGGTGATTGAGGTGGTGAAGCATGCGCCCGTTCCGCTTGCGTATGGAGTGATTACCACGCCTGCCAATGCGCGCCAGGCGGAGCGTATTTTGGAGATTGTGCAGGATTTGCGAGGTATTATTGCGCAACACGAGCCGACCGTGCTTGTGATGGAGGAGTTGTTTTTTGCAAAAAGCACGACGACTGCGCTCAAAGTTGCCGAGGTTCGTGGTGCGGTGCTATTGCTTGCCGCGGAAGCGGGGATGACGATTGTGGATGTGAAGCCGAACGAAGTGAAGCTTGCGCTCACCGGATACGGGAACGCCGATAAAACACAAATGATTGCGATGGTGAAGACGGTGTTTGCGTTATCGAAATCTCCTCAGATCGATGATGCCGCCGATGCGCTAGCGATTGCATGGACCGGCGCGTCGATCCGTCGATGAGGGGGCAGATCGATTGGTCGAGTATCGGTCAAAGCTAAGCT
>CAZVBP010000083.1:0-3674 GCA_964625515.1 uncultured Gammaproteobacteria bacterium | reverse complement strand
TCCTGAGCCAGGATCAAACTCTCAGTAAGAAGTTCCCCCATCCTCCTTGCGGAATGATGCGGGACTCTGATGTTCCATTTTTGAGAAAAATGGAGAAAAGACAGGACGTTGTAATCACGCAATTGTTATTACGTGATGGGCTGATTGTTGCTCTTCGTTTGTGAAGATGCGGCGTTCGTGACAGGAATTTCTGTTCACGAATGTGGCCGTAGAGTAATGGAATGGAAAAAAGCTGTCAAGCGAGAATCAACCGGAAAAATGTGGATGAAATCAGGTTCTGTGACGACGCTGCGATTCTGCAGCCCGCCACACGCGAATCGCCTCATGATTTCCGGACAATAACACCTCCGGGGTTCGGAGAAACTCCTCATCCCCTTTTGGTCCTTTTCTTATATAAACCGGGGGTTTTGTATACTGTGGGTACTCTAAGAAGCCTTCACTTCCATGCGATTCCTCTTGCAGCGTCGCAGTATTCCCAAGCACACCAGGAATATGACGGGCAATCGCGTCGGTCATCACAAGCGCCGGCAACTCACCGCCGGTGAGCACAAAGTCGCCAATCGAGAGCGCTTCGTCGGCGATAGCGGATTCAACACGATGATCAATCCCTTCGTATCGTCCACAGAGAAAAATCACCTGATCATACGCTGCGAGCCGCTGTGCGTCCGCATGTATGAACCGCTTCCCCGACGCCGACGTCATCACCACACGAACCGATGGCGTACGTCGACGGAGCAATTTCTTCCGCAATCGAATTGCTTCAACCGCGTCATCAAACGGCTGCACCGTCATCACCATCCCCGCTCCCCCACCATACGGCGTATCGTCCACCTTCTTGTGCTTATCTTTCGAAAACTTTCGCAAATCATGCCCCGTAATTTTCACCAATTTCTCTTTCTGTGCCCGCCCCAAAATCGACGCCTTTGCATACGGCGCAATCACTTCTGGAAAAATGGTGACGATGTCAAAACGGATCATACTTCAGAAATTTCTTGATCAAGCGCTTTCCGATACCGTACATCCCCGATATCGTGCTCGGCACCCTCAACAACAATAACAGATGTACCAAGTGCCCGCGCGGCGGACGCGCATCGCTTTGCGAGCTGAGGAAACTTTTTCTGTTCAACGCTGCCAATGAAAACCGTCGTTTCTCCCGATACATCTTTCACTGCGCTTTTCATCGCATATCGACCAAAATCCTCTGTTCTGCGCTTTCCAATGAATCGCTTCCACCGATCCGGAATCGTTGGGAGATCTTCCGAAAAATACGGGCTTAACGAACACAGAATCAGCTCGTCAGGCTTGAGCTCTTTTGCGGCGATCAACGCAATCATCGCGCCAAAAGAAAAACCGAGTACAACATTCTTCTCCCCTCGATGCGCACGATAGGCATCGTGGAATTGAGCAATCCAATCGCTCATCACCGTTCGCTCCCACACAATCGGAACAAGACGCACCATGAATCCTTTTGCGGCAAACAATTTCTGGAGCGCTCGATACTGTTTTTGCGCAATCTTTTCTTTGAAGCCCGGGATGATGAAAAGTGTCTTCCCCGTTTTCATACCTTCTCGCCGATGATATACGTACACCCTTCGCTTCCCATGCGAACCGAATGCGCTACATGCGCAGGGATATCGAACCGATCGCCCACGACGTATTCATGCTCTTCACCGTTGATGCGAATCACCATCGATCCTTGCAACACCACATGCGCGGTATCACCGGCATGCTCATGTTGCGGATAGATTTCATCCGGCGAGTTGTGCCAAACACAAATTTCACCGAATCCTTCAGCTTTCAAAACGTCTTCCCATCCTGATTCGTTGTATATCGACATAAAAAAGCGTGGCACCAGTCATGGTACCACGCTCTCCCTTTTTGAAAATGGGCTAAAATGTCAAGCTCGCCACAGACATGTCATCGTTGTCGTCCTGAGCAACGGGCGCAGTGACTGGCCCTTGCACAAACGGCGCTCCCGCATCGTCGCCACCAAACGCCTTTCGCGTGCTTGATGCTGGCGCATCAATACGGAACGAAACGCGCTGATTGCCCTTTGCACCAATGGTGGCAAGAAGCGTGCGGATCGCGACTGCGGTCTTTCCGCTCTTTCCAATCACATATCCCGTATCTTCTGGGCTTGTGTGCACCGTAATGAGCACACCCTGCTCGTCCACCTTGCGTTCCGATGTCACTTCCTCTGGCTTATTCACCAAGGCCTTCACAATGAACTCAACGAACTGCTGATCGAACTCCATAAAAACAGGATTTAGTTATTCCAACACCTTCTATCATACAAAAGACACGATTTCTTGAAAATCGTGTCCTGTGTATGCTTTACGCTTTTGCCTTTGCATCCGCGAGCGTTTTTGCACGCTTTGCCGTGATCGTGATCTTGTTTGTCTTCTTTCCCTTGATGATTCCAAGCTCGATAAACAAGTTTCGCACCGTTGCCGACGGCTGCGCACCGGTGCCGATCCAGTATTCTGCGCGTTCCTTGTTTACCACCGCATCCTTGCGCTCCTTGCGCGGATCGATGTTTCCAAGCACCTCGATCGCAGGTGACCATGGATCTTTCTTGCTGTCCTGGACCACGATGCGATAGTACGGCTGCTTGCGCTTGCCGGTACGGGAGAGACGAATAGTCACCATAGACGGGAAAATTAGGAAATACTGCGCGAAGATTACGCTTCCGACATTTCTTTGTCAAGACCTGTAGGGGCAGAATAGCGTGGACAAAATGATTTTATTGCTTACAATATCCTTACCAACCCGGAGGAATCCATGGAACGCGTTAATCTCTCACTCGAAATTCGGCCCATCAACGAGGATGCGCCGGTCGAGGAAAGGCCGAATCGATTCGTCGTCATCATCACCTGGCATGCATCCCACACCAGGTTCGTGCAGAACCGTCAGGACTGTATCGAGGGAAAATCACGATATGAGGCTCGCACGTGGCAGGCTGCATACCGAGCAGCTTGCCGAGTCATCGATTGCATCGGCGACGATAAGATCCGCGCGGCGCTCCATCGTGGCGTGAGTGTGGTCCCGCTCGCCCATCTCATCATCTCCGCAATCCACGTTGAACGACCACGTGGATACCGCGATGTCGTTGCCCACGCATATGCTGAATACACCTGGCGATTCATCGGCACCACGCCAGGAACGTGGGACGTCCAGGTGGATGAACGGAGCGCGCAGCGTATGCTCGGCATCCGCGACTACCGATTCGACGACCATCGGTAGTGGAACGCAAGCCGTGCCCGTTCGAAGAGCCAATCCCGGCTCTTGCGGGTGCGGCTTTTCGATTGGGAGTGATCGCGCTTCATCGTTTTCCCATTCTTGCTATACTTCCCCCATATGATCATCGGAATCTTTCTTGTGCTCGTGGGCGTTGGCCTCTTTATTGCCGGCGGCGTAAAGATGGACGACTCCCCCGGCATTGAGCGATCGCACCTCATCATCATGATGACGGGCCTCGCACTCCTCATCGTAGGAGGAATTTTCATCTACGGCAGCGTGCTCGCGGGATAGAAATGCAAACTCCGACTCATCAGAGTCGGAGCTTTGTATTCTTTACACTTTCCTCCCCCGAATCGCGAGGAACATTGGCACTTCTTTGCGGATGCGATTCTCGGCTTTTGCACGGGGGCCGGAAGTGCTTTCTTTGTGCGAAA
>CAZVBP010000082.1:0-3715 GCA_964625515.1 uncultured Gammaproteobacteria bacterium | reverse complement strand
GGGGCTAGGGGTGGTGGGAAGCTTTTCACCATCACCGATCCCCAAATGCAAACGGACTCCCGCGTAGGGAGCCCGTTGAGCATGTGCTGTGGTCTGCGTTGCCGTGCGATCACAGCGCTGCGATGTTGGCGTGGCCGATGAGCCACGACATCACGAACACGGCGAGGAGCATCAGTCGATGAGCGAACCAGTCGCCCGGCTCCTCTTGTTCGCATCGCGATTTCGCTCCGGGGGTGTAGATGATGACGGCCATCAGTGATGTATTCGTCCACCACCACACATCGGAGGACCACACGGTGATCCAGGTGTTCGCGAGTAGGATGAAGCAGAGCCAGAGCACCTTCCCCGCCCAGACCATCGGGTGTCTTTCTCCCGTGATGGAAAAGGTATTGAAGTTGATGATGTAGCACAGCGAGATCGTGAGGAGCAGGATCTTGAGGAACAGGAGGACGTCCATTCGATTCTCCTTCGTCGCCGGAATGGCGGACGAAGTACTATGGCACGATGCGCTATGATCGTCAAAAATGTATGAGCACTCCACAAGAAAAACCCATTCTCGACTCCCGCATCAAGGGCCGCCAAGGATACGGACTGATTCAGCTCATTCACGGTCACGGGAAGGGGAAGACGACGGCGGCGCTCGGGCAGGCGATTCGGTGTGCGGGGGCGGGGAAGCGAGTGCTGATGGTGTATTTCGATAAAGGCGGAACCACGCATTATTCCGAGCGTGCGATGCTCGACGGCATTGATGCTATCGATTACATCGCCACGGGGCGCGATAGGATCGATCCTGTTTCGGGGCGATTCGATTTTTCAATAACCGATGAGGATCGGTTCGAAGCAGCGCGCGGCCTTGCGGCGGCTGCCGAGGCGCTTGCGAGTGGCGAGTATGACTTGGTGGTGCTCGACGAGATAAATTCCACGGAGAATCTTGGAATGATTGATCGCAGAAAGGTTCTCGACGCACTTGCAGCAAAGGCCGACCACGTGGAAGTGATCATGACAGGGCGAAATCCCGCGCAGGAGTTTCTCGATGCTGCGCATCTTGTCACGCACATGGAACTGCAACGTCATTATTTCTACTCCGGCGTTGCAGCGCGTGAAGGCCTGGATTATTAAGAAAATGACCGTGTGGATAGCGGCCTTCGCAGAAACGAATTGATGAGTATACTTGCGCAGTAACTCTTGACTTCCTTATGACGATTGCCGAAGTAATTTCCGCGTTACAGCAGGGTGCAGCAATTGTGGTGCGCGACAAAACGTTCGAACTGAAAACGCTGGAAACGGCAATCCTCGACACCGGAGAAAACGTGTATTGGGCATATGCAAAAGATGGCATGTGGCTTTCTATCGATCCAGGAAGCGAAGAGATCGTGCAATACGAGGATTTGAATGAAGAGCTTGAGCCCGAAGACGACACTGTGGTGTACGGTGGTGACGATTACGAGTTCTCGTATGAAGGCGCTGCAACGCTAAAGGATGACGAAACTGCTGCGATGTTTACATTCCGTGAATTTGAAAATTCGGAAGGACGTCGTATCCGCATTACTGTTGACGAGGCGAATACGGAAACGTCGGTTGCTATTGGAAGCTTGGTCACCGAGGAGGAGATTCAAGAGGCCTAGGAATGATCGTGGTGTGCGGCGACGAGGCTAATGTTTCGGTGTATGGTGCCATCACGAGAGCATGCGGGCGGCATGAACGGAAGGCGTTTGCGCGCCCTCCGTTTTGTGCTGTTTTGTGCCTTTGGTGTGGTATGGGTTCGATTGGGAATGCTTCAAGTGGTGTCGGCGCAGTTTTATTCCGATCTTGCCGCAGGACAATATTCCATTTACGAGGAGCTCATTCCCGAGCGCGGCAGCATTCTTGTTCGTGATTTTGACGATCAAACGGCATATGCCGTCGCAACGAATGAGCCGAGAGCACAAGTGTATGCCGATCCACGGTTGATCACAGACCCGGAAGAAACAGGAAAACGCATTGCACGCGCGCTCGAGTGGGAAGGGGTAGAGGAATACGATCGCGCGGCACTGATCGCGAGTTTAGAGGCGCAAGGAAAGGCCGATGATGCGCTGGCGTTGCGTGCAATGGACGCATGTTCCCCGGTTGCGGCAACCAATCCGGCGCCTGCAGTGATCGATGATGCAGTATTGGGAGCATCGGAGCTCGCGACTGCTCCGATCGAGGTTGTCGACACGCGCACACCCGAACAACGTGCTGCGTGTGCTGCACGCGAAGAAGCAATCGCAAAGATTACCGATCTCATTGCGCGATTAGGAAAAAAAGACGATCCGTATGAGCCGGTGGCGCGCGATGTATCGGCGCAAGCGCTTGATCGTTTGCTCGCGTTTGAAATTCCCGGCATTGCATATGTATGGAAAGATGCGCGATCGTATCCCGAGAAAGGATTTGGCGGGCATGCGCTTGGATTTGTGGGGCGCGATGACGCGGATAAGCCCATTGGACGATACGGGCTGGAAGGATATTTCGACGCGTTTCTCGCCGGGAAGCCGGGGGAGATCATGGCGCAGGGCGACTCGTCGAACTCCTGGATTGGCGTAGGTGATCGGGCATATACGCCGGCAATCGACGGTGGATCGCTGGTGTTGTCCCTCGATCGCACGGTGCAATACACCGCATGCAGCATTTTGCGCGCTGGCGTTGAGCAGTTCGATGCCGATAGCGGCGTGCTCGTGATTGTGGAGCCAGCGACCGGGCGAATTTTGGCGATGTGTGGCGCGCCCGATTTTGATCCAAATGCGTATTCGCAAGTGGACGACGTTTCGGTGTACAACAACCAGGCGATTTTTACCCCATACGAACCGGGATCGATTTTTAAACCAATCACCATTGCAGCTGCGCTTGATTCGGGCGCGATTACACCGTCATCAACGTTTGAAGACCCTGGGTTCGTTAAGGTGGATGATCGCACCATCCGCAATGCCGCAGAAAAAGTTCACGGGCTCGTCACCATCACCGAAGCGCTCGAGGAATCGATTAACACCGCGATGGTCTGGACGATGCGACGGACCGGAAGAGAGACATTTGCGGAGTACGTAAAGCATTTTGGATTCGGAACGCTCTCCGGTGTTTCGCTCGACGTTGAATCGTCGGGAACTGTCGCCGCACTTGATGAACCTGGTGAGGTGTATGCCGCAACAGCAAGCTTTGGACAGGGTATTACAACAACACCGCTGCAGATTGCCATGGCGTATGCCGCAATCGCAAACGGGGGAGCGCTCATGGAGCCGCATATTGTGGACGAAATGCGGTATTCCGACGGGACCGTTGATCCAATCCTGCCCAAAAAGCTCCGTCAGGTTATTTCGAGCAAAACCGCGGTCACGCTCTCTGGAATGATGGTGTCGGTTATCGAAAACGGGCACGGCAAACGTGCGGGCGTTCCAGGGTATTGGATTGCAGGAAAAACGGGGACAGCGCAGATCGCGCAAGGGGGATCGTATTCAGAAACGGCGTTTAACGGATCGTTTGCAGGGTTTGGCCCGGTGGAAAATCCGGCGTTTGCGATGGTGGTAAAAATCGAGAATCCAAAATCAGACCATATTTTGTACGCCGAAAGCACCGCCGCGCCGATTTTTGGCCAAGTTGCGAAGTTTCTCATGGAATATTATCGCATTGCGCCCACGCGGTAGGGTTGATTCCACACGCTTCCCAATTGCCCCCTCAGCCCATACAATGGTGCGTATATGAAGGA
>CAZVBP010000081.1:1549-3737 GCA_964625515.1 uncultured Gammaproteobacteria bacterium | reverse complement strand
ATGTTTTCTCTCTCGACGTTTTTGCGGGCGCTCGTGCCGTCATTGAACAACAATCGCAGACGACGTACAGCCCGGATACGACCTATGCATATCGCGTCGTTTTGGATCATATCCGCGCCGCAACATTTCTCATCGGCGATGGGGTGTTACCCGGGAACAAAGATCAGGGGTATTTTGTGCGACGATTGTTGCGTCGTGCAGTGCGCTTTGCGCGAAAGTTGGGAACAGCGAATGCGATTGTGCGATCCGTTTCTGAAGCATTTATCGACGTGTACAAGGATGCGTATCCTGCGCTTGATGCAAAGCGAGATGTCATTTTGGATGCGATCGAAACCGAAGAGACAAAGTTTGCAAAAACAATCGAACAAGGATTGCGTGAGCTGAAAAAGATCGTCGACCGTGGAAGTGGGGTGACGGGAACGGATGCGTTTAATTTGTATCAGTCGTACGGATTTCCGCTCGAGTTGACCACCGAGGAATTAGAGCGGTCGTATAATCTGAAGATCGATGCCGATCAGTTTGCGGTTGATTTCAAGAAGCATCAAGATCTCTCACGCGCAGGAAGTGAGCAGAAGTTTGCCGGTGGACTTGCGGATCATTCGGTGGAAACCACAAAGTTGCATACGGCGACGCACTTGCTGCATCAAGCGTTGCGCATGGTGCTTGGCAATCATGTGGCGCAGAAAGGAAGCAACATCACGTCGGAGCGATTGCGATTCGACTTTTCGCACGGTGAGAAGATGACGCCGGAACAGATCGACCAGGTCGAAAAAATCGTCAATGAACAGATCGCGAAAGATCTTCCGGTGAGTTTTGAGATGGTGACGGTTGAGGAAGCAAAGGCGCGTGGTGCGATTGGATTGTTTGAGGACAAGTACGCGCTTGTTGGCGATAAGATCAAAGTGTATTCGGTGGGGGACTTCTCCAAAGAGATTTGTGGCGGGCCGCATGTGGAGCGCACAGGGGAGCTTGGCGGGATAACGATTGCAAAAGAAGAAGCGGTTTCCGCGGGTGTGCGGCGAATTAAGGCGGTACTTGGCACTCGCAAGTAAAAAAAGAACCCCAGAAATTACTGACGGCCAGCACCTGGGGAAGGCGCTGGCCGTTGCGGTGCGTGCGTATCGCACCGTCGTTGTTGATGTTCCCGTTGCCTACCGACTGCGACTGCCCCTGTGCCGATGATGGCGCATGGGCTGTTCGTTCATGCCGGTGGCACCTGCCAGCAGCATGCAGTCTACCTCACGTCGCGTGCGGCGACGTTCCTCCTGTTCCATTCGCCGATACTCGTCGGCCGTGCGGGGCACGACCACGGTACACGAGCGAGAGAGGAAGATGATGTCGACGTGGTCGGCGGGGTAGCGGGGATCGACGCTGGAGGAGCTGTGGGTCGGGGAGACTCCACGGATAGAGCACGCGTGGAAGTGCGCGCCGGCGTCGGAACCAGGGGTGGGAGAGGTCACTGAGACTCCATCGAGGAGATCGAGCGTGGAAACGGCGACTGGCCGTTGCAGGCAGTTTCGGGTGAAACGCGGGGGAATAATAGCATATTTTTCACAATAAATCAATTATTTGGCCAATATGGGGGTAATTTCTTGACAGGTAAGCAGGGTTTGATACACTTTTCGCGCTTTACTCCGCGGTATCCTCACATCCGCAAATCAGTGAATGTGATACGATATTGCAAGTTATGGCGGAAAAAGACTTTATCGAAATGCGCGGCGAGATTCTGGAAAGCCTTCCTTCGGGAAGTTTCCGTGTGAAACTCGAGAATGACCGCGAAGTCATTGGTCACTTGGCAGGGAAGTTGCGGAAAAACCGCATTCGCGTCCTGCCGGGCGATGACGTCAAAGTGGAGATCAGCCCCTACGATCTCACAAAGGCACGAATCACCTTCCGTTTCTGAACGTCCCCAGTTTGTCGATTTTCGACTCAGGTCATCGGAAACTCGCTCACCGTACCAAGAAGTACGTTTCGCGAGCTTTCCTCGACCTTCATCGAAACTCGCCGAAACTGGAAACGTTCAGTACGCCGAAGGGCATCTCGCGCCTGAACACAATCATCCCGTTCTTTTGGATGATTTTGTCTTATTCCACATTTTCGATTCTCATCACTCTCCTTTATGAAGGTTCGCGCTTCCGTCAAAAAAATCTGCCGCGACTGCCAGGTGATTCGCCGGGCTGGCCGTGTG
>CAZVBP010000081.1:0-1539 GCA_964625515.1 uncultured Gammaproteobacteria bacterium | reverse complement strand
TGATCTGCAAGACTCCTAAGCATAAACAGCGTCAAGGCTAAGCGCGCATAGCGCCTCTCAACTATGGCACGTATTGCTGGTGTTACTCTCCCTATGCAGAAGCGGATCATCATCGCTCTGCAATACATTTACGGCATTGGCGCATTTCGCGCCGCCGATATTCTTGCGCGCACAAAGATCGACGAAAACATTCGCGTGAAAGATCTCTCCGCAGATCAAGAGAATGCAATTCGTGTGATCGTTGAAAAAGAATTGCGTGTGGAAGGTGAACTTCGCCGCGATGTTCTTTCGAACATTGAGCGCTTGAAGGATATCGTCGCATACCGTGGCGGTCGTCATCAGCGTGGCTTGCCTGTTCGCGGACAACGAACAAAATCGAATTCACGAACGGTGCGAGGAAATGTCCGAAAGACTGCCGGTAGCGGACGCCGTGTGCTTGCAAAGACCTAAGCTATGACTGAAGAAGTATTATCAACCATTCCTGCAGATGCAGGCGGGGAAGAAGAGGGAAAGGCTGCTCGTCCATCGAAGGGCGCGAAAAAGCGTGCCGTGAAGCAAATCCCGCTTGGCCGCGCGTATGTGCACGCGAGCTTTAACAACACGATTGTGTCGTTAACGGATGCGAACGGAAACGTGGTGGCATGGTCGAGCGCTGGAAATTGTGGCTTTAAGGGTCCAAAGAAAGCAACGCCATTTGCCGCAAGTGTGATTGTGAAGGAGGTTTTCGAAAAGGGGGAAGCGTTTGGCTTGAAGGATCTCCATGTGTTCGTCACAGGAATCGGAAACGGCCGCGATGCTGCTGTCCGAGCACTGAACACCGTGGGATTCAACGTACTCTCCATTCAAGACACCACGCCGGTCCCGCACAACGGACGCCCACCGCGTCGTGCCCGTCGCATGTAACCTATGGGCAAGACCTTATCCCCAAGGGGCAGAAGGAGCCGGCGTGAAGGTGTCGCACGCTCGGCATCGACGTCGGTTCTCAATGTCATGCAGAAGCGCCCGTATATCCCGGGTGTTCACGGAAAGGCGGGCATGCGCCCAGCGAAAGTTTCGGTTTTCGGAACGCAGCTGCGTGAAAAACAGAAGGCGAAGCGATTGTACGGTATTATGGAGCGACAGTTCCGTAATTACTTCACGAAAGCAACGCGCATGGATGGCAACACCGGAGAAAATCTCGGTCGTTTGCTTGAGAGCCGTTTGGACAATGTGGTGTATCGTCTTGGTTTTGCCAAGACCCGCCCGCAAGCACGCCAAATGGTGAGCCACTGTATGTTCTTGGTGAATGGTGTGAAGGTCAACATCCCATCATATGCCGTCAAGGTGAATGATGTGGTGGAAATTCGTGCCAACAAGAAGGACAAGAAAGTGTTCAATGATTTGGTCGAGCGCTTGAAAACACATCGCTCACCAAGCTGGTTGCACCGCGAAGATCTCGTGGGCAAAATTGTGAGTCTTCCAATGGGGGATGATCTGAAGGAAGCATACGATCCAAAGCTCATTATCGAGTTCTACGCGATGCGCTAATCGAAATTAGTC
>CAZVBP010000080.1:0-3795 GCA_964625515.1 uncultured Gammaproteobacteria bacterium | reverse complement strand
CTGCTTTACGAAACACTCATTCTTCACTAATGTTCGCACTGTCAGCAGGCACTCGCCCTGACACGCCACCACTGGCATCCCCCTCCACATTGCCGTGCATGAATGTGCGGCAGGGAGATGAAATGACGAGCTTCAGCATCGAATCGCTTCGCACCATGTTCGTGACGGATCCGGAAGGCACCGTCGACGCTGCCATCAACGGAAGCGCGACGTGTCAGCTTCTGGATTCTCTCCTCGCGAAACCCATCCTCGGGATGAGCTGGTACAACATCCTCCGGCTTGCAGAAAAGCGGTCGGTCGACAGCTACGACTGGTTTCAGCGCATCGCGCAGACGGCGTCGAACGTCTCGCTGGAACGCCAGGAGCTCGGCATCGCGCTCTTGCAGTGCATCGAACGCTACAACGATGGATCCATGCCGTTCCTCGAGCATGCTATCAGTGCTGGCGTCTTCGATTCCGTCATCCGCGGGATTTCACGAGCATCAGTCTTGAGGGTGGATGGTCCCATGAGAACCACCTTCATGACCGTTATGTTCGCGCATGTGATTCAGCGCGCAATCAAGCACTGGAATCTCGAGGATGCATACAAGGAGCTCGTTGCCAGCGCGAGGGCGTTCAAGGACGAACGACCGCACGCTTTCACAGTTTGGGTGGAGCGGGTGTGGCGGGAGTATCGCAGTCGGTTCCAGGTTCAAGCCCTCACCAAGGAGGACTGGCGCAGCACAACCGAGAAACGAGCAGTGCGGTACGGAGACAGCTTCAGCGGAGGCGAGCCGTGTGTCCGAACTGAGATCGTGAACGTTCCCGAGGAGTGGCTGTGGGGCCCGTACACCCAGCCACTGGGCTTCCCACACCCGTCCGCAGACTGGACCCCGGAAGAGCGGGCGAAAGCTAGCGAGGTCACTGTCGATGGGCAGACGTACACCTTCTTGGTGGACGAGACGGGCGCGATGCTGCGGGACCTGATCCATTACCGCGATCGGATCAAGAAGGAACGCAAACTGAAACAGTTCTGCGAGCATCACGAGCTCAAGTACCCCACGCCCTGACATCAATACGACAACTGCGCCCCGCGGCTCGAGAGAGACGCGGGGCGTTGTCCTTTTCTACCACCGTTCCCCAATTCGCTGACCGTCGGCGCTGTCTTCCACGATAAATCCGAGAGAAAAGATTTCATCGCGGATGTCGTCGGACTTTTTCCAATCTTTTTCTTTGCGTGCCAGTGCGCGATCGGCGACGAGCTTTTCAATCGATGAGGGGACGATCACTGGTCGCGCAACAACATCTTCAAGTGCAAGGCCAAGCACATCGTCCATCGCAAGAAGCGTTGCGGCTTTGATGCTTTTTTCCATTGTGTCGTCGTGCAACACACCAAAGAAAATTGCGAGTGCGCCGGGAGTATCAAGATCGTCATTCACCCGTTCCATAAACGTCGTCATCGATTCCGCATCAGGCTCACCATGCGGCTTTGGCAATGCGCGGGCAATCGACCGAATCGTGCCAAGCGCCGCATGCGCTGCACCCACCGCGTCCCACGTGAAATTCTGTGGCGATCGATAATGCGCCTGGAGCACAAACAGGCGGAAGGAGAGCGGATGGATGTTGTGTGCGTCGCAATCATCAAGTGTGTATGTGTTTTTGAGGGACTTGCTCATCTTGCCACCGTCGATCTGCAAAAACTCAGAATGCATCCACACGTTTGCTTCCAAGCAGTTTCGCGCCGCAAGTGTTTGCGCAATCTCGTTCTCATGATGCACACCAATATGATCGATCCCACCGGTGTGAACATCAAATGGCACGCCAAGATATTTTTCACTCATCGCCGAGCACTCAATGTGCCAGCCCGGAAATCCTTTGCCCCATGGCGAATCCCAAATCATTTGTCGCTCCACGCCATCGGGCGAAAACTTCCAGAGCGCAAAATCGCTCGCATTCTTTTTCCCTGCAATCGTCACACGCGCTCCGCCTTGTTTCTCGTCGAGCGACTGGCCACTGAGCTGCCCGTACGATGCAAGTGTGGACGTATCAAAATAAATCCCGTCATCGATACGATACGTGTGACCATTCGCTTCAATCGCTTGAATCATCGCAATTTGCTCTGCGATATGATCCGTGGCTTTTGGACTCACCGTGGGTACAAGAAGATTCAATCGTTTCGCATCCTCGAAATACAGCGCCGTAAACTTCGCGGCAATATCCCACGCACTCTCTCCCGTTTCGTTACTCATCATCTGCAACTTTTCTTCCCCACCGTCCACATCGCCAACCAAATGACCAACATCGGTGATGTTCACGATATGCGTAACCGCATACCCATTCTTTTCAAACATCCTGCGCAACACATCAGCAAAAATGAACGCGCGAAAATTTCCAATGTGTCCTCGTCCATACACCGTTAGGCCGCAGGTATACATCCCCACCTTCCCATCAACAAGCGGGGCAAATGCCTCTTTTTTTCTTCCGAGCGTATTGTACAAATGGATGGACATAGTGGAAGCAGTGTAATCGCAAACATCAATTGCGCAAAGGAACATTCCACAATGCGAAAGCCCCGCCCTCCGGAGAGAGCGGGGCGCGACGTGATGACAGGCCCGTGAGTCACAGCTGCGCGGCATTGAGAACTGTAGCTCGAGGGAACCGCAACTCGCACTGCGCCTTCCAAAGTTCCACCGCGAGCGCATCGCGAGTATCGACGACCACCGCGCACCGTCGACCGTCCGACGCAAAGGCATATGGTTCTCCGAGTTGGTATTTCACAAATGCCAACTGGTGCATACCGATCACAAGCTGGAAAATCACGGTGCTATCGTGCACTTCAACATCCGCGATCCGCGCAACGATCACCTGACGCACCTCGAGGTCGGCGGCATCGAACCCCGTCAGCATGAGGAGGATGCGCCGACCATCGGGACGGAAGAACCGGAAGTACGTCTGATAATCACGGGGATCGGCACGGGGAACGTCAGCGTGTGTCACGATGTCCTCCAGGGAGAATGAGCGTCCGCATGATGACGGACACGAAATATTACTTCAAAACAACGCCTTCGGCAAGAAGACGCTGTTGTATAAAAAGAAATGAACCCACAATCGGTTATGCGGTGGCGTGTTGCATCGCACGGATCTTCTGACGCTGATACCGCCCCTCCAAAATGCCTTGCGCAAGAATATGCCCTTCCATCGCAGCTTCCACCACATCACGCGTGGCACCATGACCAACATCGAGCACGCAATCGAGCGCAAACACCATGAACCGATACTCATGTTCACCAACGCCAGGGCAAGGACCGCCGTATCCTACTTCGCTAAAATCCGTTTCCCCTTCGCGTGCGCCTTGCGGCACACTATTTTCGCGAATAACGCGCACCGACGACGGGATATTCCACACACTCCAGTGCAACCAATTTCCAGAAGGCGACGATGGATCGTCCACAAGGATGGCAAAGCACTGCGTGTCACCAGGAACGTCGTCGATGACGAGTTCGGGATTCACATCTTTTCCATCGCATGTATATTTTGCTGGGATCATGTCTCCCGAGCGAAATGCAGGTGATGTCACACGCATAGGCGATTGCAAGTGCGCACCGCAACATCGGGAAGCGCGAAACATGAACGCATTGTACAAACGCATGAAAAAAGCGTGAAGGGGATAACACACTTTCTTCCACACGAAAGAATGTTATCCACTTGACGCATTTTGTTTCGCAAACTTTTTGATTTGACGATGCACGAAATGCTGCGCAAAAACACGAACGCGTCGCAAGCCTCGTCCAGGCCTGCGACGCGTACTGCGCCACT
>CAZVBP010000079.1:0-3887 GCA_964625515.1 uncultured Gammaproteobacteria bacterium | reverse complement strand
GTTTCGTACGATCACAGCCTTTCGGAATACGCATACAAACAATCTGCGCCGTATTATTTTGCACTGTGGGATGCGGTACGATCGCTTCAATCCACAACACCTGATGGCGCATATGAGGCGATGTTCACGTCGTTAATCGATATCGAGAAGTCTCGGAATGCGAGTTCAGCGATCGCTCAAGAACGATTGCGTGTGGGAGAATGGTCGATCCTTCTTATCCTTGTTGGCATTATCGGCTTTTGCATCTTTCTTCTTCGAGAGCCCACGATTTTCTCATCGATGGTGACGGTGCTCTTTTCCTCCGCATTGCTCCTGGTGCTCTTTCTCGTTCGCGATTTGCAAAACTTAATGCTTGGCGGCGGAGCGTTGCTCGAGGAATCTGGTCAGGAAGTGCTGGAGTTTCTTGGTCTCTCTCGGTATTATCATGAATCGTTTCTGCGCAAAGGAATTTCTGTCGTCCCGAAGCATGTTGCGGCCTATCGGATAGGGCGTCACATTCCCGGAGCAGATGTGTTTGAGATCGAAACGGTGCGCGTGAAGAAAACGCACCGGTAAATGTGCTCATCGAAACATGAATCCCCGGAGCCGCCTTTCGTGGCGCCCCGGGGATTTCGTGGGTGTCATTGATTTCGGAAATAGCGCGCGATATGCCGGTGTGGCACGATGCCCACTTCGTTCAATGCCGCTTTCGTTCTGGGTCCGCATTGTTCTGGGTGGGCGAGGATGACGAGATACTGCTCGAGCGAGTACCCATGCATCCGCAGCAGTGCGTTGCGGAGCTCCGGGAACTGGTTGTGCGTGAGTCCGTAATGCCCGAGCAAACGCTGAATGGACGCGATGGACTGTTCGCTTACCCCCTTCCATCCTCTGAGATCGGTTGCACTCAGTGTCGCGAGCTGCCAAAGGCATTCGATCTTGTACGCCCGACATCGCCCTTCGAGCTTTGTGCGTACCGACTGACGATCGAATGACATCGTCTGCAATGCGCTCGCCACCGTCATTCCGAGTACGGAGTATGGGATGGTGCACGAAATCGGAAACACTGGAGAGCTGGGAAGCATGATGCCACCGTGTGATTGAGGATGCTCGTGAATATACACTCTCTGCACTGCGCGAGAGTGACGGCACATCCTAGCAGAGTATAAGAAATTGGGAAAATTGATGTGGGAAATTCATCGCAGGATTGATGCGCTCTCCAATACAAAAGCACCCGGAAAGCCGGGTGCTTTTGAAAACCGTTACACCGCGGGCGTTTCTTCCGCTGGAGCTGCAGGAGTCGCTTCCGGAGCCGCTTCCGGAGCCGCTTCCGTTTCCGGCGTTGGCTCGGTTACTGGTGTTGCGGGTGCTGTGGTTGGAACACCAGGATTCACTGTTGTATCGCCATCGTTCATCATAAATGTATGATTTACGTGAATTAAATGGCCGCGAGCGACCATAGCCACCATACACTCTTGTGCGCGATCTGTCTGTAGCGGGAGGAGATATGATAGACTTTGGCTCAGTTATTCTCTTGATTATCCAACATGTCTGCTCTCTCGTATCTCTCGTTTCGTCGACAAGAAGCGAGTTCCACTGTGTTTGACGCAATCGTGATTGGTTCTGGAACGGGGGGATTGAGCGCTGCCTCGATTCTCGCGCAGGCGGGGAAGCGTGTGCTTGTGCTCGAGCAGCATTTTGTGATTGGTGGATACACGCATGCATTTCAGCGGAAGGGGTACATCTGGGACGTTGGATTGCATTATGTTGGACAAGTCCATATTCCGGGAACTTTTTTGAATAAAGTGTTTCGGTACATTACGAAAGAACAGCTTGCCTGGGCGCCGCTCGATGACGTGTATGACCGCGTGGTGTTTGGAACGAAGGAGTATCAATTCCCCCGTGGCCGTGCGAATTTGATCGAAGCACTCAAGCGATATTTCCCCGATGCGGTCGACCACCAATCGATTGATGCGTATTTTGGATTGCTCGACGAGGTGCAGAAGCTTGGAACATCGTATTACGCAGAAAAAGTGTTACCGCCGTTTCTCTCGGCGATTTTTGGCGGGTGGTTGCGCAAGGGTGTGTTGAAATATTCCGATAAGACGACGCTCGAAATGCTTCGCACTATCTCGCAGAACGATGAACTCATCGGTGTGTTGACGGCACAGTATGGCGATTACGGCCTGCAGCCATCGGAGAGCAGTTTTTACATGCACGCCGTGCTTGCGAATCACTACATGGATGGCGCGGGCTATCCGGTGGGTGGCGCGCCGCGCTTTGCAGAAACGGTTGTTCCCGTCATCGAATCTGCAGGAGGAGCGGTTGTATTTTCTGCACGTGTGAAACAGATCGTCATCAAGAACAACGTTGCGGTCGGCGTCGCAATGGAGGACGGTACCGTACTTCACGCCAAAAAGATTGTGAGCGATGCGGGTGTGGTGAATACGTTCGGTGCGCTCATTCCAACCGACGTTGCAATGAAGCACAAACTCGATGAAAAGCTTGCACAACTTACGCCATCACTCGCGCACATGGGCTTGTACGTTGGCGCGCAGGAAGATAGTGCATCGTTGAAGCTCCCAAAGTGTAATTATTGGGTGTTCCCAGATGAATACGATCATGAAAAGAATCAGCAGCAGTATCGTCATGTTGACGATCCGCTTCCGGTTGCGTTTGCATCATTCCCGTCGGCAAAAGATCCTCTTGCATCACAAACGCATCCTGGTCGCACCACCGCTGAGGTGATTATTTTGGTTCCGTTTGCGTGGTTTGCTCAGTGGAATGGCACAAAAAAGCATCAACGCGGAGAAGAGTATGAAGCCATGAAGGCGCGTGTGGCAGAGAAGATGTTTGATGTTCTGTATCGCATCGCACCACAGTTGCGTGGCAAGGTGGACTATTACGAAATTTCGTCGCCACTCTCGGCAAAGCACTATGCTGGTCATCCGTTTGGCGAAATTTATGGGACGTCGCACACGCCGAAGCGCTTCCGGCAGCGTTTCCTGAAGCCATACACGCCGGTGAAAAACCTGTTCCTTACGGGACAAGACGCCATGATTGCGAGTATCTCGGGCGGTGTGATGGGCGGCGTACTCTGCGCATCGGCGATGCTCAAGAAAAACGTGATATGGACAATCCAGAAGACGATCAAAGGCTAACGCGCCGTGTTGCAATCATCGGCGCTGGTGCTGCAGGGCTCACGGCGGCGTATACACTGCGGGAAAAGGGCTACACGTCGATGACGATTTTTGAATCAAGCGATCGTGTTGGCGGAAAATGCTGTACAACAATGATCGATGGGAAGCCGTACGATCTTGGCGCAAAGATTCTCTCGAGCGATAACAAAACGCCGCTCCGTATTGCGAAAGAGCTCGGTGTGTCGATTGCACCGGTTATTTTTGGTCAAAGCGTCGTGATCGGTCCAGGGCGAGAACCGATGCCAACGAAGCGAACCAAGAAACAACTCGCAATACTCACGAAAGAGCTTGCGACGTATTGTCGATTGCTTCGTCGGTACGCACGCATCGCACGGCCTGGACTTACGGGAACACACGCCGATCTCGCTGTTCCGTTCACCGACTTTGCGCGAGCGCACCACATCGAGAACCTCGCCGCAGAGTTTGCGCATTTCTTCACCGGCTTTGGGTACGATTATTTCTCCCGCGTTCCGGCGGCGTACGTGCTGAAGTATTATCGATGGGGGACGCTCAAAGCATTCTTGCAGAAAAAGATTTACTGGTTGCCACAAGGGATTCAACACATTTGGACTGCAGTCGCATCGAACGTTGATGTGCGGCTGAACACCAGGATCAGCAGGATTGACCGCACTGCCGAATCGGTGCGGATCACCACGCAATCCGGGGTCGATGAGTTTGATCTCCTCATTATCGCTGCGCCGCTGCAAGAAA
>CAZVBP010000078.1:1871-3939 GCA_964625515.1 uncultured Gammaproteobacteria bacterium | reverse complement strand
GACCCTTGCTAATGCGAATGATTCGCGTTAAGCTTGATAGGCCTATGAAGACAAACGTTGGTCCAAGCGCTGAGGTCGCATATGAACTCGCTGCAGAAGGATTTCGAATGACGACGCTCCGTCGCGCGATTCTTTCGATCGTGGCAGAGAATAAGAAGCCATTTTCAATAGACGAAATCGGCATGCTTCTGAAAAAAAAGAAGGTGCCCTTTCACATTGCATCGCTGTATCGAGAAGTTGAAAGGATGGTGAACGCCGCCGTTCTCACGCCCATCTACTTCCATGATCAGATCCTCCGGTACGAATTCATTCAGCACGAGCATCATCATCATGTGGTGTGTACGACCTGTGGACGCACCGATGATGTCCACATCGATGATTGCCTTGAAGAGATGATCCCAACACTGCAGCGCAAAACACAATTTACTCAACTTCGTCATTCCCTCGAATTCTTCGGCCTATGCAAAAAGTGCTCTTCCGCATCATTGTCCCGATAGTTCTTGGGGTAATCGTCATCATCGCTGCGCTCTTTTTCGCGACCGGTGGTTTGCGATCAGATGATCCTCAACCATTAAAGATCTCAATCGTGAGTACAATGTATCCCCTTTCATATTTCGCTGAAAATCTGCTCCCCGATGGAGCAATCACCACGATCGTTCGTCCCGGTGTGGAGCCGCATGACTTCGCACCAACGTTTCAAGACGTGCTGGCGATGCGCGATGCCGATGTGTTCATGATGAACGGTGGGGTGGACGAATGGGCGCGTGAGATTGTGACTGAGCGTGAAAAAGAGGGGAAAGTATCCATTGTTGCACAAGATATCGCGATGGGTGCGGATGCAGACGATCCTCATGTTTGGCTTGATCCCATTTTTGCCATGGATATTGTGCGACAAATTGGTCGTGTGTTGACGGCGGCATTTCCGAACGATCGTGAAGCGATCGAAGCAGGAGTCGTCGAAAAGACCATCATTCTTGAGGGTATCGATGCAGCGTACGTCACGGGTCTCGCGTCATGTTCCGTTCGCGAAATCGTCACCGCACACGATGCCTTTGGCTACGTGGCGAGCCGATACAACTTCACTGCCCATTCCATCGCCGGCATTTCGCCCGACGAAGAGCCGTCGCCCGCCACGCTCGTCGCAATGACGGAGCTGATTCGATCACGTGGGATCACCACGGTTTTCTTTGAAGAACTCGTGAGCGATGCGCTTGCACAGACGCTTGCCACAGAAACGGGAGCGGCAGTTGATGTCTTGAATCCTATTGAAAGCGCTCCATCCATTGATCGTACCGATGCGTATCCTGGTATCATGATGGAGAATCTTGAAAAGCTGCGCACGGCGATGCTATGCCAATAACAAAAAAGCCGTTGATCGTGCTTGATCGTGTTTCGTACGATATTGAACGAAAGTCGATTCTTTCGAACATTTCTTTGCGTATCGATCGCGGCGAATACGTGGGGATCATTGGACCGAACGGTGGAGGCAAAACTACGGTGCTTCGATTGATGCTGGGCTTGGCAACGCCCACAAAAGGAACGGTGACGGTGCACGTGCCAAAGAAAAAGATCGGCTACGTTCCTCAGCGCGCATCAAGCGGCGACAGCATGTTTCCTGCATCGGTCCACGAAGTCGTTGAGAGCGGCATTATTGATTCGTTGTCGAGAAAAGAGCGAAACAGTCGCGTAAAAGAAGCACTGCACATGGTGGAAATGACCGAGCATTCTTCGCAGCGGATCGGCACGCTTTCTGGTGGGGAACGTCAACGCGTGATGATCGCACGTGCGCTTGCCGGCAAGCCAGAAATCTTGCTTCTTGACGAGCCCACGGCTGCGATCGACCCGAATTTCCAAGAAGACTTTTATCGTTTCTTGCGGTCACTTCATCGGGATCATCATATGGCCATTATCATGGTATCGCACGATACTGATGCAATTGCGCATGAGGTACAGCGCATCGTGTGCTTGAATCGTCACCTTGTGTGCCATGGTAAGCCCGAGGATGTGCTCCATAACGCCCATGTTGAGCATTATGGCCATTAAGCGCTGGATATTTGCAGTATTGTTC
>CAZVBP010000078.1:0-1771 GCA_964625515.1 uncultured Gammaproteobacteria bacterium | reverse complement strand
GTGGGCGACAAGGTGGTTGTGGCAAAGAGTACGATTGGAGAAGGAGACGCATATATCATTACCGACAAATTCCGCATTCCTGGTGTGCTGATCGTGTTGGGGATCTTTCTCTTCCTCGCACTCATCTTTGGCGGCATTCGTGGCATCACGTCGCTCTTCGGCCTTGCGGCGAGCCTGGCGATTCTGGCGTTTGGCATGGTGCCGGCAATTTTGCACGGATACGATCCGCTCGTGGTGTCCATCGTTGGATCATGTGCGATTGCGGTGATCTCGATCCTCTTGGCGCACGGTGTGAATAGGCGGAGTGGCATGGCGCTTGCGGCAACGATTCTTACCCTCATCGGCGCGGTGCTCTTTGCGCTCATTGCGGTGATGCTCTCGCGACTTTCCGGATCGGGAACGGAAGAAGCAATCTATCTGCAGCTGGGATCATTGCCGTCGTTAAACCTCCAAGGCTTACTGCTCGGCGGAATTATCATTGGAACCCTTGGTGTGCTCGACGATGTCACGACGACGCAGGTTGCATCGGTGGAAGAAATTCATAAGGCGGATGGCACATTGTCCGCACGTGAGCTGTACAAACGGGGGATTAATGTTGGCCGTGAGCATATCGCCGCCCTCGTGAACACGCTCGCGCTTGCATACGCCGGTGCAGCATTTCCGCTGTTTCTCTTGTTCGCCATCGACAGCGGCCCGCCACTGTGGGTGCTCTTGAATGCGGAGTATGTGATGGAAGAAGTAGTCCGTGCGATTGTGGGCGGCGCATCGCTCGTGATTGCGGTGCCAATCTCTACGCTGTTTGCGGCGATGGTGTACGGAAAAAAGACGTAATCTATGATCATCGATTTCTTTGCCTACGACTTTCTCACGCGTGCGCTCATCGCCGGCGTTATCGTCGCGATCGTTGCCCCGATGCTCGGGCTCTTTCTCACGGTACGCAGATATGCGCTCATCGCCGATACGCTTGCGCATGCATCGCTCGCTGGTGTTGCGATCGGGATCGTGATTGGTATCAACCCCGTCGTGGCTGCGGTGATCGTTTCCGTCATCGTTGCGATCGGCATTGAAAAGTTACGCCTTGCCGGAGGATTAAGTGGAGAATCGGTTCTCGCGCTGTTTCTCTCGGGCAGTTTGGCGTTTGCGGTGGTGGTGATGAGTGCTGCGCAGCAATTCAATGGGGGAGTGCTCTCGTACTTGTTTGGCAGTATTACCACGGTGACTGTGGACGACCTGTGGATGATTGGTGGATTGGGTGTGGGTACGGTGGGGATAATTCTTCTTTTCTTCCGAAAGTTCTTTCTGTTGTCGTTCGATGAAGACGTTGCGCGTGCGAATGGCCTTCCCGTCACGGCATATAGCCTCGTGCTCGCAATCCTCACCGCGGCAACGGTCGCTGTTTCTATGCGCGTCGTCGGCATCCTTCTCATCGGCGCCCTCATGGTGATTCCCGTGCTCGCCGCAACACAATTCCGCCGTGGCTTCCGCGCCACGATGATGATTGCCGTCCTCATCTCCCTTATTTCGGTCCTTTCCGGCCTCGTTATTTCCTACACGCAAAATCTCGCCACCGGTGGAACCATCGTGCTCTGCGCCGTGGCACTGTTCTTGATGAGTGTGATTGGACGATCGGTGTTCCTGCGCTAATCATCGGAACACCCTATTTCTTCCCCTCAGATTTGATCGTGCTCGCGTGGGCAATGAGATAGATGCCGATTGGCATCGCGGTGAAGATTCCAAGAACGCAGGCAAGTCCTGTGAAGCCAAGGAGCAC
>CAZVBP010000077.1:0-3942 GCA_964625515.1 uncultured Gammaproteobacteria bacterium | reverse complement strand
GAAGCCGTCGACGGTAACGCCTTTCACAAACGACGCCATGAACCACACGAGAAGACCGTTGATCACGAATGTGAACAGACCGAGTGTGAGAATGTTCACCGGAAGGGTGAGGAGGATGAGAATCGGTCGGAGCAGTGCGTTCAATAATGCCAGGACGAGCACCGCAACAAGTGCGGAGTAGAATCCGGTGATTGCGAACCCGGGAATGATCTGCGTTGCAGCAAGCAATGCAATTGCGTTCACGAGCCATCGGAGAAGAAGTTTCATAGGACGAAAAATTATGATTCGATGACGGACGAGTCTTCGAGTGCAGAAAACTTCTTTTTGAGCGTGATGACCGTATTCTCAACATCGGCCAATTTTTCTTTCAATTGCTTCGCAAGCTCAAGCCCACGTTCAAACTTTTTGATGCCTTCATCCAGATCAATTTCTTGCGTTTCAAACCATTCGGTGATCGCTTCCAGTTCTTCAAACGCGCTCGAGAATGACGTTTTTTTCGTCGACATACCGCATTACAACAATGATTCTTGACGGGACCGGCCTTCCACCACCGCATCGATAGTACCCTCAGCACATTGTATGGCTAAACGGTCACCGGGGGCAACGCTCGACGATGAGCGCACAATGCGACCCGCAACGCGTACCAATGCATATCCTCGGCGCAACACTTCTTTCGGATCGATGCTTTTCAACACGCGCTCCAACTCTTGCACTCGCTGTGCGTTCCGATCACGCGCTTGCGCAAATGCGCTGTCGATCGTTTTCACGCCACGATCCACATGGTCGATCGTGGCAATGAGCCGCAAACGAAACTGATCGAACGTTGCACGAAACTGGCGCGTGGCATCAACGATCGATTGTGTGAGCTGCGTGATTGAACGATCAAATGTTGCCACAGCGCGGTCGATCCGATGTGCACGTCGATCAATGTCGTACCGCAACTGGTTTTCGATTCGCTCCACGCTCAGGTGAAGCGACGCAATGATGTCGCGCCGGTCTGGCACCACGCGCTCCGCGGCGTTACTCGGCGTAGACGCGCGCACGTCTGCGACAAAATCGCACAACGACTCATCACGCTCGTGGCCAACGCCCACCACCACCGGAATCGTGCTCTGAAATACTGCGCGCGCCACCTCTTCCGCATTAAACGCATGCAAATCTTCCAAGCTCCCTCCGCCGCGCGTGAGCACAAGCACATCAGGTCGTTCGTCCGCAGGGAGCGCGTTCATGGCAGCAAACGCATCGAGAATATCGCGCACGGCATACTGCCCCTGCACGTGCACCGGCGCGTGAAGCACTGTCACGCCGCTCCAGCGATTCTGCAGGATGCGCAAAAAATCTCCGTACGCCGCAGCATCGCCGGACGTAATAAGCCCGATGCGTTCGGGGAACTTCGGAATCGCGCGTTTTCGACCTTGCTCGAACAATCCCTCCACGCGCAGTCGTTCTTTGAGCGCCTCATACGCTTTTTGTAACGCCCCCTCCCCCACGAGCGCAACGTCAGACACATTAAACGTAAACTTCCCAAAGCGCTCAAACACTTTGCTGTACCCCGATACTTGCACGCGCATCCCGCTCGCAAGCGGCACCGTGAGCGCAAACACCGTCATAAAACAGCTCAATTTCACCTCCGCTTTCTCGTCTTTCAAATCAAAATATATCCACTTCCCCTGACTCACTTTATAATCCGCCACCTCGCCTTCAATCACCATACCGTCGTGCGGAATGGAACGAAGCGCATGGTTTGTGAGCGCGAGATAATCAGAAACCGAGATAATTGCGCGGGGCGAGGCCATACAATACTCATTTCTCCGGCTGAAGAATCAATACACGCTTTTCCCCAAACATTACATTTTCCTCATTCCAATCCCCCATCGCGCGCAGAAGCACATCCGCCGAATATTGATACTGTGCGCCATTCGTGATTCCCGGATCGTTCACCACAAACATGCCATCGCTATACCCGTGCACCACCACATAATGATGCACGATATTCGTACTGATGTACGACGGATTCCCAAGGAATTGACGCGCCACCGGCACGATAACCGGAACGCCCTGCGCAATGAATGCCGCGATTTCCTCCGCGCTCGGATCTTCAAACACCGTGGCGCGCATCGTTCCAAAATACGGTTCCGCAAACTGCCCAAGCTCCACGGTGGACAGTCGTGCACTCAGCCCGCGATTCGTTTCCAGGGCGATCATCGTGCGCATCGTAGCGTCGGCCAATGAAGGATCGATCGTGCCGCGTGCGCCGCGATAATACTCGGCCACCATGAGCAACGCCGCCTCTTCCCATGCAGAAGAATACGCTGCGGTCCCGTTGCCCAGCGGTGCGTTCGTGGTAAACGGCACACCAAGATTTGCGCGCTCCGGAAACAGTGGCTCGTCGCCACGAACATATTCCCACGCATACCGCCCCAATCCGAGTACCACCACCAAAACCAAAAGATACCCATACCACGGCTTCCACGGCGTTGGCGTCGTCTTTGCAAATGGATTCGTGAGCAAATTATTCACGATCATACCGGCGAACGCATCGTTTTCTTTGCCCACTCCCGCACAAACCACGTGGCACGAACGTCATCTTCGTTATAAAAAAGAATATCTTGCAGCACCTCGGGATTTTGCGTGGCGAGCCAGTCCTCGTACCACAACACCGAGTTCAATCCCGATGCATCCTTGTGTCGCCAACGGAACCCTAAATGCTGCGCAATATCTTTCAGCGCATAAAACGACAACGGAAAAATCACTGCCTCACGCAACCGTTCGAGCACGTCCACCGAACGCGCAGCAAGATCGTCCACAAAACCATCCGGCGCCCCGTACCGCTCCGCCATTAAGCGGAAAACGTCTTGCTCATACCATCCGTAATGATAGACGGGAATTCCTGGCCGCGATTCCATAAACGCCACAAACACTTCCCACGCCGCACGCTCCTCGTCTTCTTTCTTTGCGAGAAACGCATGGAATTCGTCACCACCGCTATGCACGTCGAGCACACCGAATAAATAATGCAGGTCGCGAAGTGGGTCCGCCTCAATGTCGACGATGAGCGCATCATCGCGCTCGGGGAAATCGACGGTACCCAGCATCAACGGCTTTCCAGACTGCAGTGTTTGCGCGCCAAGAATGAGAAAGTTGAGTCGCTCGGGCGTTACTCCATGCACCATGCGCGTGAGCAGATCTGCATTCTGTTCTGCTAACTGCGCCACCGTCATAATGCCTGCGTTATTGAGCGCCGTCACCTCGCTCCGCCACACACGATTCAAACGCGAGAGATCATCGGCTTTTTTTGAGAGCGCAACGCACTCGTCAAACCATGGCGACTGTTTGCAATCCGACGTGAGAAAGTGTGGCTCGTCAACGCCATGCAAAATACGTTCGATACCGTCGAGCACTAACTGAAATTTGATTGCATATTCCTCGAGTGCATACGCCTCCACCCCACCTTCGGGGCGCATGATGTATCCCTGTTTTGGCTTCACGCCCTGCACCGCACGCAACACCTCGGCATAAAATGATCCTTGGATGCAATACTCTTCTTTCAGGTGGCGAGACCGCTTGATATCGCACGCAACATAATAATAATCACCAAACGTGGACGACCCAGAAACACGCTCAAGCAAATCGGGCTTCGCAAGCCAATGCCCATGGATCAATGCACCTTCGTAAAACGACGACACGCCCTCTTTCATGAGCGCGAGCGTTTTCTCGTATCGCTCGTCATCGTCCTGTGCAACCACCTCCACCGAATTGCGGTTCACCAAAATCTTCCGCTCCTGCTCTTGCAAGAGCGCATCGTCTTGCACCCGCATCCGCAACGGATTATCCCGCGTTTCCCCATTCACTTCATGCGAAATCCACGATGGGCACTTGAGATACTGAAAAAAGCTTTGTTTGGTAATACGGTTCATGCATCACAGTGTACCGGGATTGGGG
>CAZVBP010000076.1:0-4016 GCA_964625515.1 uncultured Gammaproteobacteria bacterium | reverse complement strand
AACGCAAATTGCGATGCAAGAAGGACATAGCCATATTTCGTGGCCTGAGTAACGACTCCCGCCAACAATCCCGCCATCGTCAACATGACTGTTGCACGAAGAATCCGCCCTTCGTCGAGACTGCCGACGCGATGGTGAAGCAACGCCCACAATACCGCTACCTGTACGATGGCGGCCACACTAAACGCAATGCCAAGGCCCACGGGCCCGTACTGCGTTCCCAGAACATACCCAAGCGCGATGTTCAATGCCGCACCCACCACACCGGCAACGAATGGAGTTTTTGTGTCTTCAAGTGCAAAGAATGCACGCACCAAAATGTACACAAGCGCTTGCGCGGCAAAGCTCATCGCAAAGAACGCAAACGTGTCTGCCGTGGTTACCGTCGCGACCCAATCAAAATGACCGCGACCGAATGCGAGTCGAACGATCTGCGCACGAAGCAACAAAAAGAGCACTGTCACCGGAATAATCCAAAGCAACACTTGTCGCACCGCATGCGAAAACGCATCCACAAATCCCGGCACATCCTTCTTTGCCATTCGCTCACACATCACCGGAAACGATGCAACCGCATAGGCCATCGCGATAATCCCGATCGGAAATGAGTTCAAATTGTACGCAAACTTCAGCACCGTGGCCGACCCTGCAACCGACAATGATGCAAACGCCACCATCACCACAAAGTTCACTTGATTCACCGCGAGTCCGAGCACTCGAGGAATCATCTGCACACAGGTGATTCGCAAATCTGGATCACGGAAACGGATCCCAAACGTGTACCGAAATCCTAACGCATAGACCCCGACGGTTTGCAGAAGCGCATGCATCGCAGCACCGAGCACCGATCCCCACGCGAGTCCGATCGGCCCCATGAACGACACAAAAAACATCGCACCGATGATGATCCCTACGTTATTGACGATTGGTGCCAGTGCATACAAAAAGAATCGCTTCGTTCCTTGGAGCACAGATCCAAACACCATCGAAACCGCAAAAAATACTTCGCTCAAATAAATCACGCGACTCATCGCAATCGCAAGTTCAAGTTTCTCTCCCGAATACCCCGGCGCGACAAGATGTGTGAGCCACGGCGCAGCGAGGAAAGCGACAATCGAAACGATCGCGAACGCAACACCGAAAACATTGAGGATATTGCTTGTGAACCTCCACGCTTTCTCGTCATCACTCCCGTAATACTTACTGAAGATTGGGATGAAACTCGCAGAAAGTGCGCCAAGCATCAAGAGCTGCAGCAGCATGTCCGGAATCAAAAACGAACTCGTATACGCATCGAGGACATCGCCCGCGCCAAACATCCCCGCAAGAATGTTGTCACGCACCACGCCAAATAATCGCGAGAGAAGCGACAGCGCACCAATAATAATCGCAGCGCTCGTGACGCTTCCTGTTTTACTCGTGAAGAGCGCCTTGATCATATTTCTTTCTTAGCGCAATCCATGCGGCGAAGAACCCCATCATCACGAGCACGAGCATCACAATGAGGCCGATCACTTTTGGGTTATCAAAATGGAAAAACGACACGTCAAATTCCTGAGCATCGGACAATCGATTCCCCGCCGCATCAATCGTGGCGAGTGTCACAACGTACGTTCCGGGCCCGGCAAATGCATGCACAATGCGCTGCTGAACACTCGTCGCACCGTCCCCAAAATCCCAGGAAAGCTGCGCGCTCTCGTTGGGCACCGCAATCGCGATGAATTCATATGTTCGCCAGTCAATCTGCCGCGACGTGAACTGCGCAAGGGGCGACGTGGTGAGTTTTGACGACGGCGCCCCAAGCGTGGCCACGGCGTTCGCAACCGTATCGACGGCGATACTCGCTGGCGTGGGCGCGGCATCGGCCACATCGTCGGTGGCCTTTGGTTGATCGATCGGTGCATCGGTATTCGATTCTGTCGAATCAACGACCGGCGCAACAACGGGCGCAACGACCACCGTTGGCGCCGGCGCTTCACTCACTGCGGGATTCAAAGGCTCAGGATCAGTCGTATCTGCGACGTCGTCACCGTCATCATCAGGATCACACACGTTTCCGATTCCATCATGATCAAAGTCCTCTTGCGATGCGTTCTGGTCGTTGTCGCAATTGTCATCGTCGTCGATTACTCCATCGCGATCAGCATCAGAAATTGTGCTGTACAGTGGCGTGATTGCGGTATCATTTTCTGCATTGCGATCAGCGGGATTACTTCCCTGAACCACCGCGCGAATATTGAACGTCCCGCGCGGCAGGGTGAAGTCCACAAACACATCATCCGCATTACCGCCCACACGGAGCGACACCGCTTGCGACTGCCCGATCACCATCCCGCCCTGATAAAAAAGCACCGACGCTGTTGCGTCCGTGTCACCCACGTTTCTGATGCGGGCATAAATACGCACGGTGTCCCCGGCATACAACACTGATTCGGAAAAGGTGATGTGCTCTGCGTCGATGGCGAGATCGGCGCCCTCAGCGTGCACCGAGCCCAATGGCATCATGAGGAAAACGATGGCGAGCAAAAATGCGCGGAGGCGAATCATACCCGCCAATTGTATCACGCTTACTTTTGCTTCTTTTCGTACCCAAAACCGTATCGAAATCCGTTGTGACGGATCGGACCAATGAAAATGATATGCGCTTCGGCAAGAATGTACTTGATCGCCATCGACAATCGGCCGTCACGCTCTTGTCGGCGTGTCGTCACGTAAATCATTACCCCATTCAAAATGCCAAATTTTCCATGTTTTGCAGCACGAACCGCATAGTCGTGATCCTCACAAAATACTACTGTTTCATCAAATCCCCCGATCTGCTCATGAAGCGATCGACGAACCAAGATACTAAATCCTGGCGCGTGCGGATGAACACGATTCATGATCCGAACATATCGATTGTAAAAGGCGTGTGTGAATCGATCGAAACGCTTCCCATTGCTCACCCCCACATCGGTGGTCGCGATATCCAAGTGTTGATGCTGAAAATCCGCAATTGCTTTTTCTAAAAAGCGATCGTCAGCAATGATCACGTCGGCATCAAAAAAATAGATGAGGTCTGAGGTACTCGCCGCTGCGCCGCGATTCCGCCCCACCGCAGGCAATCCCCCGTCAACCACACGCGCTCCGGCATCGAGCGCGATTCGTCGCGTTGCATCGGTCGATTGTGCATCGGCAACAATAATTTCATCAGGCTTCACTGTTTGCCGCGCCAACGCCTCAAGCACCGCAGGCAAATACTGTTCTTCGTTTTTGGTTGGAATAACAACGGAAAGTGTTGGCATAGGAAAGATGCAAACTGGTGTCCCCACGAAGATTCGAACTTCGATCACCGGCTTCGGAGGCCGATACTCTATCCATTGAGCTATGGGGACGTGTTAGGAACAATGATTTTTCAACGCATACATCGCCACACCGCTTGCAACAGAAACATTCAGCGACTGCTTCTTTTCCATGGGAATACACACGCACCCGTTGAGCATAGCACGTGTCTCCTGGTCGATCCCTTCCACTTCATTCCCGAGCACGAGTGCGATCTTTTTCGATACGATCTCCGAAAACGATCGCGCATCGTCACCGGTTTCAAGACCCCAAACCTGATATCCATCGTTTCGAAGCGTGCGGATCACGTCGTCGATGCTCCCTGCTTCCCACGGCACAAGATCCTCCGCGCCCAACGACACCTTCGCAATCTCCTTTCGTGGCGGCACACCAGTGATTCCCGTAAGATACACCTTTTCCACACCAAATGCGGCAGCATTGCGTAGAATTGCGCCCACATTGTGCAAACTGCGAATGTTATGTGCCACGATAATCATGCCATCGAAGTATGACAAACATTGCGAGATGCGGCAAAAACCGCTACACTTCGCGGCAATATGTCCAATCTTTCTCCGTGTCCGAATCCCGATGTGTGCGGCTCTTGTGGCTGGAGTCACATTCCGTACGAGAAACAGCTGCAGCAAAAGCTTTCAGAGATCAACGGATCGTTTGCGATCAAAAAGCTCGAGTGCACT
>CAZVBP010000075.1:0-4061 GCA_964625515.1 uncultured Gammaproteobacteria bacterium | reverse complement strand
AGCGGAACACTCTGAATATCCGCAAGCAAAGGAGCGCGAAGCGCTTCCGCATGTTCCGCGATCGTTTCGCGACGCGCACGACTAAGACCACGTTCATTCGCCAATTGATCAACCGCGAGCGCAAGCTCCTCAAGATCAAGCTCATGATTTCGTAATGCTGCGTGAAGCAATGCTTTTTCGCTCACGAGAGAGTTGGTATCGAGTACAGAGCGCCCTGCCGATCGATTCTCCGTGCATTGCATCAAAACGCCCACAATGGCTTGATCACGCGCAAAAAACCTCTCCACTGCTCCGTCAATATATCCCCGAAGCTCTTGTGCATGAGGATCTCCATCTTTCATCGCTAATTGCGCCGATGTCGTGCCCCAAAACGGATCCGCAAATGACGGATAGTCTTTGCAATAACGATCAAAATCCCGACGTGCCGCTCCTTGTAACTCTGCCCGCTCACCCTCTGTCCGCGTGCGATCCATAATTCTCGATAAATCTCCCCCTATTTTATCACAAAGCGCTCATGAGCATTTGAGCTCACGAGCGCTTTTAAAAACGGTCTTTACTTTTCCTCTGCCGTCACCACCGCACCAATCGCGACGACCGTGGCGGTGGCCACCATGTCACCCGCTTGCTTGAACCGCATCACGCGAACGCCTTGTGTGGCGCGCCCGATAATGGAGACGGACGCAACCGACGTGCGAATCACCTGGCCGCCTTGCGACACAATCAGGAGATCGCGTGTGTCTTTTTCCTCCGTGACATACGCGCCAACGAGCTTCCCGGTTTTCTGTGTAATTTGTGCAGTCTTAATACCCGATCCACCACGGCCTTGCACACCATATTCTTCAACGTCGGTGCGCTTTCCAAACCCATTCCCCATCACAATCATGAGCTGCCGACCTTCCTTGAGTGCATCCTGCGTGAGCACCTCCATGCCGATCACCTCATCTTCACCTTTGAGCTTAATGCCACGCACGCCGGCTGCAACGCGGCCCATTGGGCGCACATCATCTTCACTGAAACGAATGGACATGCCATTTGCCGTGACAAGCATCACATCATCTTTGCCCGTCGACGTACGGACCCACTGCAAATTGTCACCATCATTCAACTTAATCGCAATCAATCCTGATCGTCGTACGTTTTCAAAGTCTTCAAGCTTCGTTTTCTTGATCGTGCCGCGGTTCGTCACCATCATGATGTATTTTGCACCCACTTGCTTTTTCAAGTTCCCCGTCAAAACAGCAGACACCTTCTCCCCCGGCCCAAGCTCAAGAAAATTCACAATTGCCTGGCCCTTTGCCGTGCGCGAGGCTTCCGGAATATCGTACGCCTTCAGCCGGAACACCCTGCCCCGCGACGTGAAGAACATCATGTCTTCGTGCGTCGTGGTGGAATACACCGCCTCAACCGCGTCCTCTTCCTTTGTGGTGAGGCCAATAACGCCCTTTCCACCGCGTCCTTGCTGCGTAAACGTGTCTGCAGGAACACGCTTGATGTACCCATCTTTCGTCATCATCACCACCGCTGGAGTATCGGCAATAATATCCTCCATGGAGAATTCCTTGATGCCGGACTTCACAATCTTCGTGCGACGCTCATCGCCAAACTTCTCCGAAAGCTCCACGAGCTCTGCGCGAAGCACCGCCATGAGCTTCTTTTCGCTCTTCAAAATAGCTTCCAACGCTTCTTTAATCTTCATCTTCTCGGCAAACTCTTGCTCAATGCGCATTTGCTCCAAGTTCGCGAGCGACTGCAAGCGCATTTCCAAAATAGCGATTGCCTGACGCTCCGTCATCTTGAAGCGCTTCATCAAGTTCACGCGCGCTTCATCCTTATCTTTCGATTTCTTAATCGTCGCAATCACCTCATCGATGTTTGCAAGCGCAATGCGGAGCCCTTCCAGAATGTGCAATCGCTCATCAATCTTTGCCAAATCGTATTCCGTACGACGGCGCACGACCGTTTGACGATGCTTAATGTGCTCTTCCAAGATCTGCTTCACGTTCAAAATACGTGGCTGCAAGCCATCCACAAGTGCCAACATGTTGTAGTGAAACGTCGTCTGCAATTGTGTGAGCTGATACAACCGATTCAACACTTTGCGCGGATATGCATCTTTCTTCAGCTCAATAACGATACGAACACCTTCCTTGTTCGACTCATCACGCAAATCACGAATGCCTTCGAGCTTCTTGTCGCGCACCAGATCTGCCATCTTCTCAATCAACGCACTCTTGTTCACCAAATACGGAATCTCGCTCACGATAATCGTGGACGAATCCTTCTTCCCCTCAACAATATCAACCTTGGCACGCAATACCACACCACCACGACCCGTGGTGTATGCAGTGCGAAGATCACTTGCACCGTAAATAATGCCACCCGTTGGGAAATCTGGCCCTGGCATCGCCTCTAAAATCTCATCGACCGAAGTATCGGGGTTATCAATCAGTTTCAAAATCGCATTCGAGATCTCTCGCACGTTGTGCGGCGGGATATTCGTCGCCATACCCACCGCAATACCCACAATGCCGTTCACAAGGAGGTTTGGGAGCTTTGCCGGAAGCACCGCAGGCTCTTCGTGCTGGCCATCGTAGTTCGGACGGAAATCAACCGTATTCTTTTCGATATCCAAAAGCATTTCCTCGGCAATCGGCGAAAGCTTTGCTTCGGTATAACGATATGCAGCGGCACCATCGCCATCCATCGAACCAAAGTTCCCCTGACCGGTAACAAGCGGATAACGGAACGAGAAATCCTGCGCCATGCGCACCATAGAGTCGTACACAGAGATATCACCGTGCGGGTGATACTTTCCAAGCACTTCACCAACGATCGTTGCAGATTTTCGGAACTTCGCGTTTGCGCGCAAACCAACGCTCCACATGGCGTACAAAATTCGGCGATGCACGGGCTTCATACCGTCGCGGACATCCGGAAGCGCACGGGAAACAATCACCGACATCGCATAATCCAGATACGCTCTGCGCATTTCATCGGTAATGCTCTGCTGAAGCACATTCCCAATGGGCATCAGATCATTTTCTGCAGGGACGTCGTTTTTTGGCTGAGACATAAGAAGGGTGAGGAGGCTAGAAGGTATCTATTGCGGATTTTGCAGCGTTAATCACGTCATGCGTATCGTCGGAAATGCCACGAAGCCGTTCCCGATCCCACGTCATTTTCACTTGAATCACCAGGCCCAGAAGGAGAACAACTGCAACGCCCCCAAGAATCCATGCGGTTCTTTTCGCAATTTTTGGCCGCTTCGGCACAAGAACGCGAGCATCGTTCATACAGTGTTAGCCACGAGTAAGCACCACTGCGCGCATATCCTCTTCCGGCAATCCTGCACGAGTGATTTTATATTTCGCCACCGTTTCCGACGGAACCGAAATCTCCCGGAGAAAGGCACTAGCATCGGCATACTCGTCGCCCTCACCCGCTGCAACATAGAGCGGAATAACGATACGCGGCTCAATTTGCGCAACCAATTGTGCAGCTGCGGAAGCACCCAAAACATCATTGCCCCCCGCGGGAAGAAGCAGAATGTCAATTGCCCCGAGCGCGTCTTGTTCCTTCGCGCTCAATGGGCGATCAATGGCACCCAAAAAGCCCACATGAATACCCTCCGCGTCAAAACGGTAGATCGTGTGCGGTGTGCCATCTTTTCGCGGCGCTTCAATGCCCGTTGCAAACAAGCCCCGCACTTCATATTCCCCTGCATGCGTCACGACAAATGGAGCGCCATCACCCTCATGTTCGGGCACGATCGCGTCGATATTGCTCGTTTCTGGCGCGTCGTGCGTCTGAATAATCATCGATGCAGCAATTTGCCGGGGAAACTTGATCGCTCCTGCAGCGAGAAAGGGATTCGTCACCAACGAAACATCGGCGAGGCCGGGCTTCACGGTCAAAACAATACTTCCAAGGCCGTTCCAAGCAATGATCATACGGGGTTCAAAATTCGGGAAAAGAGTACCACAGCTTACCACTTATTCCAACACCGAGGCATCATCGCTCTCCCCGAATACCCCTGCCCAATACTCCACTTCTTTCGAAAG
>CAZVBP010000074.1:0-4091 GCA_964625515.1 uncultured Gammaproteobacteria bacterium | reverse complement strand
GTGACGATGCGAATGTTCTGACGATGCTCCCGTTCCACCCGCTGCAGCTCTTGAGACTGAAAATCAATCGGCATATTTGTCAACATCATCATACCACGGAGCGCTTCCAAAGACGCCCGGCGCGTGATAAACTCGGCGGGACTTTTCTCCCCTATGGCCGACAAAAAAACCTCCGCAGAGTACAGCGCGAAAAATATCACCGTCCTTGAAGGACTCGAGCCGGTCCGTAAGCGCCCGGGCATGTACATTGGTTCCACCGGTCCAACCGGCTTGCACCACATGATTTGGGAAGTGGTGGACAACTGTTTTGACGAAGCAATGGCTGGCCACGCCACACTCATTACCGTTCACCTGTTGCCCGACAACTGGGTTGCCGTCGAAGATGATGGCCGTGGTATTCCTGTCGACATCCACCCCGAGCAAAAAATCTCCGCGCTCGAGCTCGTGCTCACCAAGCTGCACGCCGGAGGAAAATTTGGCGGCGATGCATCAGGCTATAAAGTATCTGGTGGTTTGCACGGCGTAGGTGTTTCCGTTGTGAACGCACTCTCCGATCATCTCAAAGCAGAAGTGCATCGCGATGGTCAGGTATGGGTACAGGAATACAAAAAAGGAATCCCGCAGGGCAAGGTGAAGGCAACGGGAAAAACAAAGAAGCGTGGCACCATTATTTCGTTCCATCCTGACGCGAGTATTTTTGAAACCATCGTTTTCGATCTTGAAAACATCATCGATCACTTGCGGCAGCAAGCGTATCTCACCGCAGGCATTCGCTTGAACATCATCGACAAGCGCGATGGGGCCGCAGAACATCCCTACGGTTTTTACTTTGAAGGCGGCGTTGCTTCGTACGTCCGTCATCTGAACGAGCGCAAGGAAGTGAAGCAGCCAAGCGTGTTTTACGTAAAGAAGCAAAATGGCGATTTAGACGTTGAAGTGGCACTCCAATACACCACCGAGTTTTACGAGAGCGTGCATTGTTACGCAAACAACATCGTCAACCCTGGTGGAGGAACGCATCTTGCCGGCTTCCGCACCGCGCTCACCCGTGTGCTCAACACGTACGCGCGCGACAAAGGCTACATTAAAGAAAAAGACGGGAACCTCACTGGTGACGATACGCGCGAAGGTCTCACCGCCGTCATCAGCGTGAAACTTCCGGAGCCGCAATTCGAAGGACAGACAAAAGACAAGCTTGGCAATCCCGAAGCACGCGCTGCGGTGGAAGCGGTGTTTGGTGAAGCATTCCAGATTTTCCTCGAGGAGCATCCGCGCGACGCCGAAGAGATCATTGGGAAATGTTTGCTCTCCGCACGCGCTCGCGCTGCCGCACGTGCAGCACGCGATACGGTGCTGCGTAAAGGCGCGCTTGAGGGCATGACGCTTCCAGGAAAGCTTGCGGACTGCTCAAGCAAAGATAGCAAGTCCACCGAGCTCTACATTGTGGAGGGAGACTCCGCAGGAGGAAGCGCAAAGCAAGGCCGCAACCGCGAGTATCAAGCGATTCTTCCACTTCGCGGAAAGATTTTGAACGTGGAGCGCGCGCGTCTTGATAAGCTTCTTGCGAACAACGAAGTGAAGAGTCTCGTTATCGCCCTTGGCACAAACATCGGCGAGGCATTCGATATTGCAAGCCTTCGCTATGGCCGCATCATCATCATGACGGACGCCGACGTGGACGGCGCACACATTCGCACCCTCCTCCTCACCCTCTTCTATCGCCACTTCCCACAACTTATTGCGGACGGACACATTTACATCGCAATGCCACCGCTCTATCGCATCCAGGTCGGCAAGGCGGTGCGGTATGCGTACACCGACGAAGAGAAGGAAACGATCATCGGGGAAATGACTGGTGGACAAGGGATGAAAAAGGGGCAACGCGCAAAGGCGAATGACGAAGCCGTGGAGGCCGCGACATCGGATGCGTCGCCCGACGAAACGGAAGACATTGTGACGAGCGGCATTAAAGTGAACATCCAGCGATACAAAGGTTTGGGTGAAATGAACCCAGATCAGCTCTGGGAAACCACCATGGATCCTGCAACCCGCAGCATGAAAGTGGTTACCGTGGAAGACGCTGCACTCGCCGACGAAACATTCGACGTCCTCATGGGCGCCGACGTCGCCCCCCGCAAAAAGTTCATCCAAACGCATGCGAAAGACGTGAGCAACTTGGATGTGTAGGAACAAATTTATTCTCCGCACTGAGAAAAACTAGACATGCCCCGCTGTTCATAAGCAGCGGGGTTTTGCGTCTTTGCCCCATCATCGCTACAGTACCCGCGCTCACCATGGAGGCTTCATGAGCAACAGGAAACCGTCTCGTCACGATCGTCTCAACGCTCTGGCAATGGCCATCGTTCATCGCGTTCGCAAGCCGTACGGACCGCCTACCTCGCTCCGCGAAGAACTCGGCGCTCCGATCGACATCGGTGTCGTCCTGGGCACCGGATGGGGTGCCTCCGTCGTCATCGAGCATCCGATCCCGCTCACCGACCTCGACCCTGCTTTCGAAGCGCTCGATGACATCACCGGCCATGCCCGCACCATCGGCGTGGCGACGATCGCGGGGCAACGCGTACTGGTGCTCTCCGGACGAATCCACATGTACGAGGGGCACCGCGATCTCGTGTACCTCCTCATGCGGATTCTCTGGGAATTGGGCGTGCGAAAGTTCGTCCTCACGTCCGCAAGCGGTGGGCTCCGCAGCTACCTGCACAAGGGCGACATCGTGGTGCCGAACGATGTCATCGCGAACGGCCCGAGCCCAGTGGACGGACCACCCTTCCCGGTCCCTCATGAGCTCATCTTCCAAGATGTGCAGCGACGCATCTTTATGGAAGCCGGCCCTGGTACCCACATGGGCACGTACGTGTTCAACCTCGGACCGCGGCTCGAGGGCCCGGGCGACCGCCGTATGCTCGACATCCCCGAAGTGCAGTGTGTGGGCATGAGCACAGGGCCGGAACTGGACTGCATCGCGAGCTTCGTGGCGCAAGCAGAAGGCACCGAGCAGAGCGCTCTCGCGGCAGCCATGGTGATCCCGCTTACCTGCATCAGCAACGGGTTGCAAGACAAGCACGGACACGCCGCCAACACCGCGGTGATGAAAGCACAGGGTGCCCGTCTCACGCAGGTGCTCGAGTGCGCCGTGCGCATCGCGAACGAAACGGTGATCTTGCACGTGTGACGATGCAACAGAGCGCGTTCATCTGCGCTCGTGCATCAAAACACCACCCCCCACCTCACGCCTCGGCGGCGGCCCTCACCCAGGGCCGCCGCTCATCGTTTTGTACGCAACGCGTTGACTTTCTCAACATTTTCTATACCGTGAAGGAGCGACACAACCCTGGAGGAACCGTGCGAAATCACTCGTTGGCTCTCGGAATCTTGACTGCGCTTTTCCACGGCGCGGGATACGTGCTGTACAACGTGCAGATCCAAGACGGAACATCCACACCCAATCCAGTGAGCTGGGGGCTGTGGGCGATCATGGCCGTGCTCAACATGATCAGCTACCAGAAGATGACGAACTGGGTGAAGGCACTGCAGTTCTGGATCGGAAGCGTGGGGGCAATGCTCTCCTTCATCTCGATCGTGTTCATCGGGGCCGTCACTTGGCCGACATGGTGGGAATGGATCGTGATCGCCCTCGGCACGGCGTCGGCCATCGCGCTGTTCGCGTCCCGGCATGCGCCGTTTGCGAACCTCCTAGCTCTCGCGGCGGGCATGGTCGGGATGATCCCAACGCTCATCGGAGTCATCGAGACGCCGAGCAATGAGGCACCAATTCCCTGGATCATGTGGACGGTCGCGTTCGCCTGCACGCTGATCAATGTGCTCTCGCTGAACAAAGAAGAGCGCAATGATCGCGAGGCAAGGCTCGGCGCATTCACGTGGGTCCCCGCATTCAATGCGGGGGTGATGATGCTCGCGCATCTCGCCGTCGTCCCGCTGTGCCTGCGCTAGGCGACACCACACTCCTCACCTCACGCCTCGGCGGCGACCCTCACCAGGGTCGCCGCTCGTCGTTTTCTTGGGGAGAAAGTTGCAAAGATTTGAAAATTGTGCCAATATTGGCCGTTCGT
>CAZVBP010000073.1:2765-4101 GCA_964625515.1 uncultured Gammaproteobacteria bacterium | reverse complement strand
ATGGCTGCCTCCACAATTTGCGACTGCACCACCGAGAGCTCCATCCCGGCATCGTGCTCCACAATCACCGTCACTGCGCAAATTGCGCTTCCTCCTGTAGCCACCTGCACCTTTCCATCCGGTCGAAGCCACGAAAAACGTGGATCATCGCGGCGAAGATCATCGATCTTCTTTGCGATCACGTTCGCGTACACCACCGCACGCGGCAACATCTCACGCGTCTCTTTTGTGGCGTACCCGTGCACGATTGCGGTGCCCTGTGCGCCGCCGCGAACCATCGTGCGCGCGTTGTCCTCTGTGGGCTTATCAAGATTCACAAAGAGTTCGATGGAATCATGATACCCTGCCGCCTCATACGCGACACGACCCACTGCTGCAGCATCAAAATCTGCCCGCGAGTCCACCACGCCACCTAACATCACCATGCCATTGCTTCCAAGCGCTTGAATATCCATTCGCGTGAGCGGATCGCGACGCAAATACTCGTCGACCACGGATTCGACGATCTGATCACACACTTTATCCGGATGGCCGGCGAGCGGCGCTTCAACCACTTTCAACATAGAAATCGATGACTGGAGACTATCACAAACCGCTTATCCACACCACGCACCTTGCGTTCGTTTTTCGTTCGTTTATGATACGAACATAAAGCGAACATCTCTATGACACCCCTTCCTCCACTCACAAAGAAACAACGAGAGGTCCTCAACTGCATCGAGGAGTTCGTCCAGGAAAACGGCTACACCCCATCCTATCGGGAAATCGCCGAACAACTCGGACTTTCATCGCCAGCCACGGTCCATCAGCACATTAAAACGTTGTGCGAAAAAGGGATTATCAACACCGGCGATCGCGGCGAGGCACGTTCCATCGAGCTCGTCGAAGCGGGGCCAATGTCCCCACTCGCCATTATGCTACCCCTCGCCGGGCTCATCACTGCCGGTGTCCCAATCGAAGCTGTGGAGGACAACGAGGCTATGGCCGTTCCTGCAGATTTCGTTGTCGACCCGCTCAACTCATACATTCTCAAAGTGAAAGGACGATCAATGATTGAGGACGGTAGCTTCGATGGCGACTACGTGATCGTTGAGCGCAATCCCTCCCCCAAAAATGGCGACATCGTCGTTGCACTCCTGGACAACGCATACGCCACACTCAAACGCTTCTATCGCGAGCCAGGACACATTCGTCTCCAGCCGGCCAACAGCACCATGGAACCAATCATCATTAAGGGAGATTTGAACATTCAAGGCGTCGTTCGCGCAGTGATGCGTCGCTTCTCCACCGTTTAACTCACCTCATACAACACCATTATGAACGCCATCGCGCTTCG
>CAZVBP010000073.1:0-2755 GCA_964625515.1 uncultured Gammaproteobacteria bacterium | reverse complement strand
TTCGTCACCACTCGGTGACCCTTGCTTATCGCACCTCGCCATTCAACTCCCGCAAGCACGAGCTCGCGAAGAACATTCGTTCTTTCTTAAACAAGCGTCGCTTCCGCCAACACGTGCGATCACTCATTGCCACACGACTCACGGCATAGACCGTCCGATGCTTTTCTTATGACGATCCCTGAAATCCTCACGAGTCTCTCTCTTGTCCAAGAGGAATACAATCGAAAATTTACCGTGACGCACTCACCCGACTGGTTCCTCCTCAAGCTCCAAGAAGAACTGGGCGAAATGACGAATGCGCATCTCGTCCGCACACAACGAACCCGACGAAAAGTTGAAAATCCCGAAGAAACAAAGGCGGCGCTTGCTGAAGAAATCGCAGATGTCATCTCGTACGCACTCCTCTTCGCGAACAGCGTTGATATCGATCCTGAAGCTGCAATCGTGAAAAAGTGGTTCGCCTATTTGCCAACGCACAATGTCTCTTAATTCCGAATTGCAACGATATGACGGTTCACGAGCTCCTCAACGAACCGATCAACGTCACCGTCAATTTTGCAGGACGGCGAATCCAGCCAACAACAGTACGCTGGGGAACGGCCACATATCCCATCAAACGAATCAATCTTGTTCACCGTACCAAGGAGGGCGATGTGCGTGTGTTCTTCTTCTCCGTATCAAACACCACATCATTTATGAAACTGAAATTCGATACTGAAACATTGCAATGGTTCATCGTAGAGTTTTACGCGGAGTAGGATCGATTCACCGCTTTCACCCTCTTCACCATCTTAACTTTTCTCCCTATGCGCAATCGTCGGAGGACCGAATCGCGTTTCACCTTTTCGCTCGGCGACATTCTCAGCACACACGTTCCACGCAAGAGAACCCGTATTTCTCCATCCCCAAAATCACGTCGCTTTGAAAATAATCTCCGGCTCCCCCTCACTCTCCTCGACCGATCTTCGTGATTTCCCTTTCGCTTTCTTTTCCCCCTACAAACGCAGCGGGGATGTCCACTGGAACGAGACGATCAGATGCACAGCCATAGTCGAGCGAAGCGAGACGTTATGGCGTCGCATCGTATCGTCGACTGCAAGGGGACATCCTCGCCGCGTGTCTTTCCCCTCCATTCTTTCCCCATGCAATCGCAGGGGGTTGCTCTTGGAACGAAACGATCAGATGCCCAGCCGTCGCCGAGCGAAGCGAGGCGCAACGGCGTCACATCGTATCGTTGAGTGGAAAGAGCAACCCCCTGCGATTGCATCCTCATCGTGTCTGTTTTCCCCGCGCCAACAAGAAGGCCGAGGATGTTTGCGCAACGAACCCGCTGAGGACAGCCGCAGTGAGCACAGCGAACGTCGCGGCGTTTCCGAACCGGGTGAGAAAGCAAACATCCTCGGCCTCGTTGGCGTGTCAGGCCTTCGAGCGACCGAGGCGCGATTCCGATGAACTTCATCGGCCATCGTGTCACCGGCAATCCGTAACCGATCCTCCCAATGACTAAACTCATCCTGCATATCGACTTCAACTCCTTCTTTGCGTCGGTTGAAGCACAAGCGAACCCCTTTCTCCGGGGTAAGGCATTTGCGGTGGCGGGAAAGGGGGAAGGGCGTATTGATCAGCGCGCTGGCATTGCCAATACCGCACGCACAAATCTTCGCGATCTCACGCACACCCGTTCCGTCATCACCACCGCATCGCGCGAAGCAAAGCTCATGGGCATCAAAACGGCGATGACCACATGGGAAGCGCTCCGCATTATTCCCAATCTCCCCATTCTCCCAGGGGATCCCCGCAAGTATGCGGATATCACCCATCGCTTTCTCACGATTCTCCACGAGTACTGCGATGCCGTTGAGCAATTCAGTACCGATGAAGCGTTCGCGGACATCACCACTGCAGCACAGGACAAATTTGGCGCCATTCTTCTTGCGCAAATTCTGCGCGGCGCGATTCGCGATCGCATCGGCGAAGCATGTACCGCATCGATCGGCATCGCGCCGAATAAACTCCTTGCCAAGCTCGCAAGTGAAACCGTCAAACCAAATGGCATTACATATATCGATCCTCTCGATGCCGAATCGTTCGTCGCATCTCGCCCGATCGATGAGATTTGCGGTATTGGTCGGCGATTGCAAAAGCGCCTCGAATCTCTTGGCGTTATTTCGATCCTTACGCTCCGTGCCCTCTCACCCGAGCTCCTCACGCGCGCATTCGGCCCACACACCGCACAGTTTCTTTGGAATGCTGCGCGAGGAATTGGTGACGACATTGTGTGCGATGGATACGACAATCCAAAATCCGTCGGCAACTCATACACATTCGCCAACGACCTCTTTACGCACGCCGACTGCGCAAAAAATCTTCTTGCGCTTTCCGACATGGTCGCCGCTAGGCTCCGTGCACAGCATCTCTCGTGCACGAGCATCCATGTGTACGCCCGCTATCGCGATCTTCATTCATCCAGCGCGAGCACGTCTTTCCGCGAATCAACTGCGGACGGCCTCACGATTTTTCGGATTGCATACGCGCTCCTCAAAAAATCCCTCACACCAAACGAAGGCGTACGGCTCCTTGGCGTGAGCACCACAAACCTCACTCCGCACAGCCCAACATCACTTTTTCTCCACGATCGCAAACACACCCTCGTCACCTCCGCACTCGACCGCATCACGCAACGCTTCGGCCCCGGCGCATGCAAACGCGCAAGCACCCTCTCCACATCCTTCCACGAGCGTGTCAGCGGCTGGCA
>CAZVBP010000072.1:0-4108 GCA_964625515.1 uncultured Gammaproteobacteria bacterium | reverse complement strand
GAGCGCAGTCATAGTATTGGCAGTATACAAAAATCCCCTCGTCTCGTCGCCGAGAAAGGGGATCTCTGTTTTATGTAGGTCCTACGAAGATTAAATTGAATTACTATCAATGGATATTGCAGGCCCCATAGTCGATGTGAGCGTTGCGGACTTGATGTAAATCCCTTTGGACGATGCAGGCTTTACCTTGCGAATTGCGTCCACAACCACTTTCACGTTTCCAAGAAGATGATCCGTGCTGAACGATGCTTTGCCAACGATCATGTGAACGTTCGCGGTGTTGTCGTTCTTAAACGAGATCTTTCCACCCTTTTGTTCCTCAATCATCTTTGCGATGTTTGGGCCAACGGTGTCGGTTTTTGGGTTCGGCATTAATCCGCGAGGTCCAAGAACTTTTGCTGCCTTGGCAAGCTTTGGCATCATGCTTGGCACGGCAACTGCAACGTCGAAATCAATTTTTCCGGTGCGCACAATTTCGTCGATTGTTTCTTCGGTTGCAACAACATCAGCGCCAGCGGCCTTTGCGGCAGATTCGTTGTTCGCATCAACGAATGCTGCAACGCGCTTGGTCTTGCCCGATCCGTGGGGAAGTGTCACCGTTCCACGAATCTGCTGATCGCCCTGTTTTGGATCGATGCCAAGGGAGAAATGAATTTCTACCGTTTCATCGAATTTTGCTTTTGCGGTTTCTTTGATCAGCGCAACGGCGTCGGTGACGGCGTATGCCTTCTTCTTGTCGATCAACTTTGTTGCGGCGGTCATGCGTTTTCCTTGCATAAGAGTTTGGTGGTACATGCGGCCGTTGCGATGCGCGGGCCTCCCACGGTGTTAATGTTATTTTTTGTCACCTTCGCCTTTCCAGTCACGGTACACAATCCTGAAGTGCAGAATGAACAGTGGGAGTGATACGAGGATGAGTGCGAGATTACGAACAGCAGATTGCGCCTTTTCCCGTCGATAGTTTTCCATCGTGGTGGCGTTTGCCGCCTCGCATCGGGCCTTCGTTTCCTCAGCAGTGAGCTCCTTCGTGGTGGCTCCATCCTTTTCCGATGGAACCGTCATGGTGCCGTACTGATACTTTGCGTCAGACGAATCGCAGTTCATGAGCCCGTAGCTTGGCACGTCGGCTGCTTTGAACACGTAGGTTTTGAGGCCGGTGCTCAAGAAGTCGATGGTGCCAAACATGAGGGTGAACAAGGTCACAGCACTGATCAGTCCGAAGTAGATACGGAGCACAAGTGCGCTTCCTTTGGTCATATGAATGCGTGGTTAGGAATTTCTTCCAGGATAGCACTACTCAACAATGTCCACACCCATCTGCCTGCACGTCCCCGCAACGATCTTCATTGCAGCCTCGATGTCTTTTGTGTTGAGGTCTGGCAATTTCTTTTCCGCAACGTCACGGAGCTGGGCTTTGGTGATCTTTCCCACCTTTTCCGTGAGCGGCTTTCCGGAGCCTCGCTCGATGCCGATCGCCTTCTTGATAAGGTCTGATGCTGGCGCCGTCTTCAGAATGAAGCTGAAGGAACGGTCTTCGTAAATGGTGATGATCGCTGGAACAGTTTCGCCCATGCGATCCTGAGTCTTTGCGTTGAACTCGAGCACGAACTGCTGAATGTTCACACCTTGCGCACCGAGTGCCGGACCAAGTGGTGGTGCTGGGGTTGCCCGTCCACCGATGGACTGAACCTTAATCACGGCTTTGACTGGTTTGGCCATAAACGAGGTGATATTTACAGTAGATTCCCTTGATCGCCATTTCTGATCGATCGTGAGCCACTACGTCGTTATTTAGTAGCGAAATAGTGCCAGGATAAGGGAAAAAAGTCAAAAGTAATTCTTGAAATCTTCTTTTGAGCGTGATAGTATCGTGCATATGACACAGCATACTTTTCGTGTGATTATTGAGCCGGACGGGAAGCGTTTTCACGCCTATGCTCCAGCGTTGCCAGGGTGCCACACCCATGGAAAGACCATCACTGAGGCGCAAAAACACATCGGAGAGGCGATCGATCTGTACATTGAGGTGCTCGAAGATGAGGGAGCTCAAATTCCAAAAGATATTAGCTTTGAGACGTTTCATACCGTGCTTGTCGCTCCAAAGAAAACCAAGTCTCGTCGACGAGCGTATGCCTAAAACGCCGGTGATGACGGCGAAAAGAATGGCAAAATTCCTTCTTGGGCTTGGATTTATCCTTATTCGTCAACGGGGGAGTCACGCAATATTTCGTCATGTCGATGGTCGAATGGCCATTGTTCCGATGCACTCAGGCGATATTCCACCAGGGACGCTTCATGGAATTTTGAAAGACATCGGTATCGATCCTTCCGAGATCAAATAAAAAACTGCCCCGAATGATCGAGGCAGTTTTTGATTACACCTTCTTAATCTGCAAAAAGTCGAGTTCGAGAGGGGTTTCGCGGCCGAACATGTTCACCATCACTTTCACCTTTCCGCGGCTTTCGTCCACATCGTCCACCTTGCCTTGCTGGCCCTTGAACGGACCGTCGGTGATGGCAACGAGTGCGCCCTTGCCTACATCCAGCTTGAATTCCGGTTCCGATACGCCCACGCGCTTCATGAGCGCATCCACCTGTTCCTGCGGAATCGGGGTCGGGGTATTTCCAGTTCCGATGAATCCGGTGACGTTCGGTGTATTGCGCACCACGTACCAGGAATCGTCCGTCACAATCATTTCCACGAGCACGTAGCCAGGGAAGATCTTTTCTTCCACCACCTTGCGTGCACCGTTCTTGATTTTGATCTTTTTCTCTTTTGGCACGAGCACAGCGAAGATCTTCTCCTCCATGTCCATGGTGCCAATGCGTTGCGTAAGCGCCTCAACAACGTTTTCCTCGTATCCAGAGTACGTGTGAATCACGTACCAACGTCGACCGTAGTTTGCTGTTTGTTTTGCCATACGATGAGGACATTCCCATTTTGCCCATTTTGGATTTACGGAGCCTGTCTGTCGCCTCGCTGTACAGCGCAGTACAGCTCCGGCGATCAGACATCCGTGCATCCAAACTGGTCGAAAATGTGAACGTCCTTACTTAAAAATAGAAATAAATTTATCCCAAAACTGCGACAAGGTATTCCAGAGCCTTGGTAAGCCCAAGATCGAGAATGCCGATGAATGCTGCGGTAGCAAGGCTGAGCACGAGCACGAGGACGGAGTACATGATGGCGTCTTTGCGTGTGGGCCACGAAACCTTCTCCAATTCCATCTTTGCCTCACGGAAGTATTTCACCACGGAGTTGTTGAGAACGCGTTGCATAAAAAGATTGTATCAAAAAAAGCCTTTCGGCCGATTGAATACTGGCAATATACACGTTCTTTTCTCATCACGCAAGGGCTGTGGAAAAGCAGGAACAAACAGAAGCGGCGGGTCCTTGGGATCCCGCCGCAGCATCGTCGGTCGCGTTCGACACGACGATATCGTGACTGGAGACCGACCCTTGTCAGGGCTCGGTCTCCTCGTCTTCTCGAGTGGGCCAGTCGTCCACTACTTCCTCTACGTAGGAGTCATCCGGCAAGTCGTAGATCCAGAGATGCACCTCGTCGATCCCGCCGCCGTCTTCATACAGCCGATCGGCCGCGGCATCGGCGAGGAGTCGAGCCTCCTCTTCTTCCGACATCAGGGGCGCGTTCGGGTCGTAGATCACGTACCAGCGCTCCGCGAGAAGCCACTGGTGGATGAAGTGGTCGTGAATGAGGGGCTGAACGCGCTTCGGGATCGGGAGCCACTTTGGCCAGGTGAAGAAGATGAGTCTTGCGATCCGGTCGGCGATCCGTGCACTGCGGGAGATGTTCGGCGGCTCCACGGTGATGGAGTGTGAAGCGCTGTACTCGATCTCCACCGCGCGCTGGCCGATGAAGCCGAAGATGTGATTGGCGTTGCCCATGCACTGGAGGGCGGCCTGTTCAAGCGGTTCTTCGATCACGGTCTGCTCGAACAGGATGCCGCGGCCCGGGTCGTTCTCGAGCAGGTCGATCCTGGCGAGGGGCGAGCCACAGTGCGGGCACAGAGAGAGTGAGTTCACGATTCACCTCGGGTGAGGGTGGGGGATTGGCACGAGTTTTGCACGAGTGATCATTGAAACGAA
>CAZVBP010000071.1:4152-4362 GCA_964625515.1 uncultured Gammaproteobacteria bacterium | reverse complement strand
TTCGCATGACCGATACGGTGATTGCGCAATCAAAGAACACCACATGGAATATTCTCCCTGAAGATCAGCGGCTGAGCCCAGTTGATTTTGGTTTTCACAACGCGCTCTTTCGAAACGATTCGCCGCCCGTTATTCTTGATCTTGAGTACTTTGGTTGGGACGACCCCTTGCACGTTGTTGCGGATTTCGTCGCACATGATCAAACCCTTG
>CAZVBP010000071.1:0-4142 GCA_964625515.1 uncultured Gammaproteobacteria bacterium | reverse complement strand
CACGAGCTGATTCAATTAACAGAAATTAAGTGGATCGCTGTGTATCTTGCATCGCTCACACCAAAATATCTTGCTGCACGTGCTTTTGCTGCACCGGATTCATTTGATGCGGAGCAGTACATCCAAGAGCAGGTGAAAAAAATCGAAGCGCGAAAGATTGCGTGCAACGCGGCAATGCGAAGACCGTCACCGGCGCTTGCCTCACGTTGAGGGCGGCGCAGATGACGGTCGCGGGTTACTTGCGCTTCGGGCGATCCGAGGGCTTCGGGCGCACCGAGAGCTTGGCGTTGATGACGAAGATCGGGTCCTTGAGGGTGGCGTTGTAGACCACGCCGAACGGGCAACTGATGCTCCCGATTTCGGTGGGGAGGATGGGTGCGGCGGTGATGCCGGCCACGTGCATCGTGGCCGTGTCGTCCGGGAAGGGCGAGATGACCTTGTACACTCCGGTGACGCCGATGGTGAGGTGGCTGCTCACGCGCAAGCTCGGGCCGGTGGTCACGATGAAGCTCGGCTGGAAGGTGACGAAGCCGGTGGAGGTGGACAGCTCCGTGTAGTAGTTCCATCGGTCGCTCACCGGCACGAGCACCCCCAGGCCGTGCACCACGCTCGGCGGGAAGGCGTCGAGCGACTTCATGCTGATGCCGTAGCTCACGGAGCCCGTCATCAGCACGACAGGCGAGGCCTTGCTGGACGGCTCTTCGGCCAGAGCTTCGGTCGAGACGGCAAAGAACAGAACGAGGGAAGCGATGAGACTGATCACGGCGACTCCGGGAATGGTCGGGGATGGGTCGAGAAGGTCTCGACCTGGGTGAATTTGTCATGATTTTCTACCATCGTCAAATGTATTTTCGCTAAAATTGGAACCTTTCTTCAAACGCATGTCGAATCCCACGCCGTCTTTACAATACGTTGCGAAGGGTGGGATTCGGTTTTTTGGGGTTATCAGCTACAATCAAGCCATGCTCGATCCGAAGGAACAGATTAAACAAAAACTCGACGTCGCCGAGGTACTTGGCGACTATATTCAGTTAAAACCGGCGGGAATGGGGAGTTTGAAGGCGCTGTGCCCGTTTCATACGGAGCGGACGCCGTCGTTTCACGTGTCGCGGGAACGGCAAAGCTGGCATTGTTTTGGATGCGATAAAGGCGGGGACATTTTTTCGTTTGTGATGGAAATGGACGGGCTGACGTTTCCAGAAGCGCTTCGTCACTTGGCAAAAAAAGCAGGCGTTGAGCTTCCAGCATACAAGCCAACGCCACAAAACAGCATGCGTGAGCGCCTGATGGTGATGCACGACGTCGCGGCAATGTTTTACCAAACAACGCTCTTGGAATCGGCATACGGGGAACCGGTGCGTGCATATATCGCATCGCGTGGTATCCCTGCGGACCTCGTTTCATTGTTTCGCCTTGGCGCTGCTCCGAATGCGTGGGATGTGCTCGTCACGCATCTTGCGCGGAAGGGATTCACGGAAGCGGAGATGCTCGAGGGGGGATTAGCGTTGCGCCGAAAGAGCGGCAGCGGGGTGGTAGACCGTTTTCGTCATCGGTTGATGATCCCGTTGTGCGATGCGGGAGGAAATGTGGTGGCGTTTACGGCGCGGCAGTTGCCAGGAGCGGGGGAGGATGACGGGCCGAAATACATGAATTCGCCGGAGACGTTGTTGTATAAAAAAGCGGATTTATTGTACGGACTCCATTTGGCAAAAGCAGGGATGCGAGAGCAAAAGTGCGTGATTGTGGTGGAAGGGAACCTTGATGTGATTGCGTCGCATAAGGCGGGCGTGACGAATATCGTTGCGTCGTCGGGCACAGCACTCACGGCGTCGCAACTGCACACGCTTGCGCGATACACGAAGCGCATTGTGTTTGCCCTCGACGAAGATGCGGCAGGTTTTGCTGCGGCAAAGCGTGTGCTTGAGATTGCGCTTGCGATGCAAAAAGATTCATCGGAGGCGCCATTTGAGATGCGCTGCTTAATTATTCCGGAAGGCGCCGGGAAGGATCCTGATGAAATCGTGCAGAAAGATCCGGAGCTCTGGAAGAAGATCGCGGCACACTCGGAGGATGTGATTGAATATGTGTTTACAAAACGTTTGCGCACATTCGAGGATGTGATTGGTGCGGCGAAGATTGAATCGCGCAAAGCGTTGATCGACGAGTTGCTCCCGTATGTTGCGCGACTTACTCGTCCGGATGAACGACATTTGTACTTGCTTCGGATGAGTGACGCGACGCATGTGGACGTGGAATCGTTGCAACAGATGCTTGCTGCGAAAGTACCAAAAGTGCCAGTCGTGCCAGGTCGAAACACGGCGCCCGAGAAGGGCGAGGTTCAGACTGTTCCACGGATAATTGACATTCCCGACTCAAAACTCGACCGTGCGGCAGCCTTTTTACTCGGGATCGCCTTGCGTCATGAGGGGTTTGCGGCGGAGATTTTGGCCACCGTTGGCGAAGAATTATTCACAAGCGATGCCTGGCGACGACTGTACATTGGTTTGCGGGCAGTGTATGATGCGGCGCAAACGCTTCCCACAAATTTCGCATCTCAGACAACACTCTATACACGACTTCGGACCTGGCTCGAAACGCAAGGCCATGCAAGGGAGACATCCTTGTTGAATGCCCTCGCGATCCAAACGGATGAGCTCTTGGTCGGACTGTCGCCAACAGAGGTGCGGCAAGAAGCAGACAGAAATATTACGATTGTTTTCCAAGAGCGTCAGCGCCAAGCGCGCGCGTTGTTGGAGCGCGATATTCGTGAGGCAGAGCTTTCGGGAGATTCCGAACGCCTGCAGTCGCTGATGCGCGCTTATCGCGACATTCTCTCTCAAAAATAAGCCGCACGATTGGTGTGACGATTTCTGGGTGATTGTCGTTATTTTGTCCTGTATGCCAGCACGAAACGTGGGAAAGAAGAAGAGTGGGGTGAAGAAAACGATTCCTGTAAAAAAATCAATGAAAAAATCTGCCGGAAAGAAAGGAGTGAAGCCGGCAAAGAAAGTGATTGCTGCGAAGAAGGCGCCGATTGCAAAGAAATCTGTTGCGTCGAAGAAACCGACGATGCGCACAGCGAAGCCCGTCGCGAAACCCGCGGTGAAAAAGGTGATCAAGTCAACGAAGAAGAGCGCTCCCGTCCACAAAGGAAAACCGTTCGTCCCGCAGCCCGATAAAAAGTCGCTTCCGCCAACGGAAGAAACATTGGCGCGCGTGGTGGAGCGCGGCATGACGCGCGGATTTGTAACGGAGAACGAGGTGCTCTTCGCCTTTGGTTTTGTTGAAGATCATCTTGAATTGTTTGAAGAGTTTCTTGATCGGCTGGAGCGAAAGGGTTTGCACTTTGTTGAGTTGAAAGAAGGTTTTCTTGGTGGAAGCAAGTCGCGTGACGACGTGTACGACAAGCTGCGCATTAATATTGATAAGAAGGCAGATCTCTCGATGTCGTCGGAGCTCACGCAGGATAGCATTCAGATGTACTTGCGCGAGATTGGAAAGATTCCGCTGCTCACGGCAGACGAAGAAGTGGCGCTTGCAAAGCGAAAGGAACGCAATGAAAAAGAAGCGGAACGTCGGCTTATTGAAGCGAACTTGCGTTTGGTGGTGTCGATTGCAAAAAAGTTCGTGGGCAAACAATTGTCGCTTCTCGACCTCATTCAAGAAGGCAACGTTGGCTTGTTCCGCGCGGTGAAGAAGTTTGAATATCGCAAAGGGTATAAGTTCTCCACGTACGCCACATGGTGGATTCGTCAGGCCATCACCCGCGCGCTTGCCGATCAGAGCCGCACGATTCGTATTCCGGTGCACATGGTGGAAACCATCAACCGGTTCAAGCAGATTGAGCGACGGCTCATTCAAGATCTTGGGCGCGAACCGCTCTTGGAAGAGCTTGCGGCTGAGATGGACATGTCGCTTGAGAAAGTGCAGCACATCCAGAAAATTTCTCAGGAGACGGTGTCGCTTACCACGAGTGTGGGTGACGACGATGATGATTCGACACTCGAAGATTTCATCGAGGACGTCAAAAACATTTCGCCGGACAAACAGGCGGCACGTCAGCTGCTTCGCGACTACGTGCAAGAGGCGATGCGGGATTTGACGCCGCGCGAGCAAAAGATCTTAGAAATGCGGTTCGGGCT
>CAZVBP010000070.1:0-4369 GCA_964625515.1 uncultured Gammaproteobacteria bacterium | reverse complement strand
CATCGGCTGGCGAAGATGTTGTTCTTAAGAACATGATCTTCAAGATCAGCGCGACGGACAACGGAGGAAACGGTACTGCTGATTGGAACACCTGTGACACCGACGAACCAGGAACTGGTCCGGTCACACGCAGCGACTTCGACTTGTACAACCTCTCTGAGGAAGGAACGTCCACCGCGCTTGATGTGAACGGTGACTGGGCTCCAATGATTTCGACCGGTGCATTCTGTACAACTACAAATGACTCGCAAGACATCGCATTCGTGAAATTGTCGCTCACCACGTCGGAAGTAATTCCGGCAAACAGCACATACACCTACGCGTTGTACTTCGACTCCACTGGTGCCTCCTCAGTGAACGACGATTCCGTGCAGTTTGAGATCGCGGGTGATCCTATCGCATCCTCGCTCATCGCACTCGGAACCGCACGCACCGTGAGCGGCGCACACACCATCACCGCCACCACCCTTACCGGTTCTGGCGCACTCGACACCACCGCAACGTCGGCGGTTGCCGTGGGTGACGTGCTCGCAGCAGCAGGAAGTGAGCGCATGTTGGTGGTTGCCTACACAGGCGGCGCATCGGCAGCGACTGTGCTTCGTGGATACCTCGGTACCTCCCCAGCAGCACTCTCCGGTGGTGAAGCAATCACACGTCTCCCAGGCGCATTGCTCTGGCAGGACGATGGTTCCACCTCGGTCAGCTCCGCTGGTCAGGAGTACTACGGTGCTCACCTTGTGGACAGCCTCCCAGTGACTGGATACAGCCTCTCGTTCTAATCGAACGGATCCTGTTTCTCGCACTGGTGCCGTTACACAAATCAAAACCGCCCTCCGGGGCGGTTTTGATTTTGGGGTCAACCACCACCGACTCTACTCTACGGCAGCAATTGGGCAGAATACGTTATCGACGTGCCGGTCACTGCATGGGGATATTTCAACCATGGCGAGGACATCGACAGCACATTCGACATTGAGGTGAATGTCGATGCGATGAAAACACGAGATGAGGTGAATGGGTAGGGTTTCTGATCTTGGAATTTTTACGGGCCTTCTCATAAATAGTTGAAACTATTGAATTTTTATTGTTTTTTTGTTATAAACTTGCCGGAGGTGTTCCATGGCGAACGTTCGCTATCTGTTCGTTTCGGTCGCACTCACGCTGTGCATTTTCGGCATTGAGAACACGCTTTTGCGGCAGGTCGTTCTCGCGGACGAGAGCTATTATCTCGCCGCCGCTTACGCGGTACTTGAGGGAAAGCCGCTTGCGGAAGTCGGCGGCTGGTTTTACCCAGCCCCTCTCGCGTACATCTTCGCGGCGATTCTTGAATGGTGCGGAGAGCGGGCGCTCATTGGAGGCCTTCGGGTCTTCAATCTGATCGGCATGGTGACCGTGTGGCTTGTGGCTGCGCGGATCCTTGTCGGGGATCGGCCGCGGCTTGCGGTGGCGCTCGTTCCGGTGCTCGCGTGGGCATCGGATTTGTCCTGGGCCTTCGAGGCCGGGAACGTCAGCGGCATCATCGCGCTCCCGCTTCTCGTCGCAATGCGGCCAAATGCTACGGATCGCGATCGATTCGTCGCAATGGCGGCGTCGACCCTAATGAAGCCTTACGCATTGGGGTTGGCGCTGCGGGAGCGCGGGGCGATGTGTTGGGGGGTCATCGGGGTCATCGCGCTCATGAGCGCGATGACCGAGGTGGGAGGGGCGGCCACAGAAGAGTTTTTGGGGCGGATCCATCATTCCCCGGTCCTTGCAAGAGTCATGCTGGATGTCGGCCTGCCCTGGCAGGTCGCTCCAGTCCTCGCGGTTGGCTTGGGGATGGCGGCGGTGCGGTGGGACGGCGAGATGACGAGGTCGCAAGGGCTCGTGATCTCATGGCTGGCGCTGCCCGTGGTGTGGCCGCACACCACAGCGGCGCTCCTGCTCATCCCACTTGCCGTGGCTTTCCGGGGCACGGCGCGAGAGGCGGATTCGCGACGCCGCTTGCTCCGGCGGCTCGGGGTGGCTCTCTTGGCCATAATCCTCCTTCAGGAGAACATCTTGGTCATTTGGTCCCACACGGCGTTCTTGCCGTGGTGCGGGGCCGTTGCCCTGTTCGTCCTGCTTCGCCCCAGAAGGACCACGTGACACAGCACAGAGTCCTTGCTTCCCCCGCGCCAGCGAAAGTTGGCGTGGGGGCAATTGTTTTCGGTTTTGTTGTATACTATTGGTGCTATGAGGCGAGTCCTTCTCTTTGCGACATCTTCGGTATTTTTTGCTTTTCTTTTTCTCTTTCTTCCACACAGTGCCCATGCAGCAACGTGCTCCATCACTGGCACTGCAACGCTCGATCAAACCTACGTCAACAATAATTCGTGCGATACCATTAACGTTTCTGGAACTTTTACCCTCACCGTGAGTGGAACGGTGGATTTGGTTGGAGACGGGTCGATCAATGTGACGAGTGGCACCATTACGTTGAGCGGCGCGGTGGTTTTGGGCGCTACCGATGATTTTAATATCAGTTTAGGCGCAACGGTTACCCACGCAGCGAGTGATACCACTGGCGTCAACATTACTGCAGAGAACATGACCGTTGCGGGCGCGATTAATACGCAGGCAAAGGGTTGCGCTGGAGGTATCAGTGCCGGAGCGGCGTATGGTCCTCACTTGAGCACGGGCGTGTGCACAATTAGTACTTCTGGCTATGGACGTGCGGACAATGGTGGGGCTTCTCATGCGGGAAATGGAGGAAGAGAGTGGTCCGATGCAAACCCTGGCACAGTTATTTACGGAAGTGTAACAAACCCAGCATTTCTAGGATCGGGTGGTGGGGGCGATGGGCAATCCGGAGCACATATTGGGGGCAATGGAGGAGGATTGGTTATTCTTACGATTTCGGGAACCTTAACAGTTTCCGGCGATATTAACGCAGACGGCGGAAACGGTGCTACGAATAATCGTGGCGGAGGTGGCTCGGGAGGATCGGTAAAGATTACTACGGGAACCCTCGCGGGCGCGGGAACAATTTCTGCGGACGGCGGGGATGCGGGAACGTGGTATTCGGGTGGGGGCGGTGGGGGCCGTGTGGCGGTGTATTACAGCACGAGCACGTTTACGCTTGCGAATATCACAGCAGATTTAGGTTTGAAATCCACCAGTATTGGTGGGTCAGAGACGGACGGATCCATCGGTACCACATACGTTTTGGATCAAGGCACCGACACGCTCACCATTACTGACGGTGTTGAATTCCAAAATGGCGATGATTACACGCATACGAATATTACGTTTTTGAGTGGTTCGGCGGTTTGGTGCGATTTAGATGGCTTCTCCACGCTCACATTTTCTGCAACAACCCTTTCCATGACGAGTAATGCCTGGACGTGTTCGACGGTCGATACGCTGAACTTCTCCGTGGGGACGTGGCAGCAATCTGGCACGAATTCGATGACGTTCACGAAGGCAGGATCTACTGCGGATTGGACATTGAGTGGTGATACCACGCTGACGAATTTTACGTATACTGGTGGTACCGCAGGAACCTCGAGTGCGAACGGCGGTTTATTGTTTTTGAACGATGCTATTTCGCTTTCCTTGGTGAACACCGATTTGCTGAGCAGTGTTGATTTCGACATTGTTAATCTTACTTTAGATGCCACGTCATCCATTGTTGCGCAAGGGAAGGGATGCGCTGAAGCGCTGAGCAGCGGTGCGGCATATGGTCCGAATCTTACAACGGGTATCTGTACCATCAGTACCTCTGGTTATGGAAAGAACAATAATGGCGGAGCGGCTCATGCTGGAACGGGAGGGAGAGGATTCAGTACTGACAATCCCCAAGCAACTACATATGGTTCAAACACCGATCCGCTATTTTTTGGATCTGGTGGTGGAGGCGAAACCAATGCAAACTATATCGGTGGTTATGGTGGGGGGAAGGTCTTTATTTCGCTCACTGGAGCGTTGAATAATGCCGGCGACATTAATGCCGATGGTGAGAACGGAAATGCGAGTAACAGAGGAGGGGGCGGATCGGGCGGATCGGTCAACATGAGTGTCGCGACAATGAACGGAGCAGGAACAATCTCGGCAGATGGTGGGAATGCGGGGCTGTGGTATTCCGGTGGTGGCGGAGGAGGTCGAGTTGCGTTGCGATACGGCAATAATCTTGGGTTTACTTTAGGAAATATTACCGCGGCGCTTGGAGTAAAGTCCACGAACGTCGGCGGATCGGAGGCTAATGGAACCGCGGGGTCGGTGTATACCTTGCAAGTCGTCACGCTTTCTTCCCTCACCATCACCGACAACTCCGGCTACACGAGCGACGCCACACCGCAGATGACGCTTGTGAGTGCAGGGGCAACACCGACGCACATGGCGTTCTCTT
>CAZVBP010000069.1:0-4498 GCA_964625515.1 uncultured Gammaproteobacteria bacterium | reverse complement strand
GGCACACTTTCAACCACGTACGCTGATTTCTTTTTGCGCACTCCCACCGTCGTTGTTGACCACGGTCCAGAAAATGAACACTTTGGCACGGTGAATATTGTCGACCTTGTTGCTACCAGCGTTTCTGAGGTGTGCTTCGATCTTTTCACGAGACTGGACCCTTCCTTGGTCGATGATGGCATCGCCACCGCACTCCTTGCGGGCATGATGAGTAAAACAAAAGGCTTCCGCACGCCCAATGTGTCGCCAAAAACGCTCGAGACTGCACAAGAGCTCATGGAGAAAGGCGGAAAGCGCGAAGATGTTGTGGAGCATTTGTATCGCACACGCTCCGTGGAAACGCTTCGATTGTGGGGTCGCGCCCTTGCGCGGCTCAAGAGCGACGAATCCCTCGGGCTCGTGTGGACACTCGTGACTCGTCAGGATTTTCTTTCCGCCGGCGCCACCGAGGATGCACTCCGCGATGTGGTGGACGAACTTTTTTCCACATCCCCCCATGCAACAGTCGCGCTCGTCTTTTCTGAAACATCAAATGGACACGTGATCGCGCAGCTCCACGCATCACGCCCACACGACGCTCTTGCGCTCGGCGCACCGTTCCGCCCAACAGGAACGCACAGCGTCGCGCTCCTCACCCTCCACGAAACCGATATCGTCGCAGCTGAGAAAGCAGTGATTACGCATGTGAAAGGAAAGTTGAAGGGATGAGGAAGTGAGGGCGGAGGGCGAGGGACGGAGGGCGAAACGCTTCGCCCTTCCAACTCCGCCCTTTTGAAACTTCGTGGTTTTTGAACGGAGGGAGGGCGAGGGGCGGAGGGCGGAGAAGCGGCGCTCTTACCGATAACGCCCTGCCCTCACAGTACTTGCCCATGTTACAATTCCTGCATGGATCCACTTTGGTACGCCACTCGCTCCACTCCTGCACACAAACGTGCAGGCGCATATGCCGCGGACACTGCGGGGCTTGGATTGGTGTTTCAGTTGATGCGTGATTTTCCCAAGGCACATCCCTATCTTGTGGGAGGAACGGTTCGCGATGCTGTACTTGGCGTCCTTCCGCATCGTGCACACGTGCTCGTGCGCGACGTTGCACCGCCGATACTTCACAAATATCTTCATACGCACGGCGCAGTCACCAAGCATTCGGACGGCCATTGGCACATCACCCCACGCGGCACGGCCGATACGCTCTCTATTACCGTTCCTCATGCACGTTCCATTGAGCGCGGGGGGAATGCATCCAGAATTCCTGCGCCACAACGATCAATCCACGACGATCTTGCAAGCCGCGATTTTTCTGTCAATGCCATGGCGTATTCACTACGCGACGGGATCCTGATTGATCCACACGGTGGACTACACGATCTGGTCCGCGAAAAAACCGTTCGGAGTATTCATCCACCCCACCTGCAGCTTCATCAAGAACCTGCACTCATCGCACGTGCGCTTCGGTTGGCGAGTCAGTTTGGCATGGATGTTCATCGCGATCTCTGGACCGCGATTCCTCATCACCATCCATCACTCCATCGCACGGCATATAACGAACAAGGAGAATCGGAATACGTCATCCCACGCGTCCGACTTGGGCACGACATGCTCCTTGCGCTTGCGCATCATCCAAGCTACTTCCTTGCGCTGGGAAAAGAAAGCGACGTCTTTCGCTCACTTGCTCCCGAACTTCTGCAGCACGGAGTTATCGTGCATGATGATGGCGATACCGGATGGCAAAAAACCGAAGAACTCCTTGCCGCACTCCACCATTACGAATCCACACGGACGTACGGCACCGCCACAAAAAGTGCAACGCTCCTCCTTGCGGGTATTCTCTCGCCGCTTGAGGATGGTGCGCTCCATGCGCTGCGTGCGCTTGTCACGCGCCTCCATCTGCACCATGTGTCCGATCATCGCCTCACGTTTGATCATCTCGACACTGCGTGGCTTCTCACCAAAATCACACACCTCATGCGAACGCCCGCATCCACGCTTGCCCCCGCTGAGCGCGAACGGATCGTGCGCGGCGCACGGGGCGGAGAACTGCTCGCGCTCCTGGACGCATCCCTCAGCGCGCAGCATCACGTTGGAGTAGGACGAGATAATCTCATTGCGTTGCGCGAAGACCGCGCGCGCTGGCTTCAAGAGCCCGCACCGGAAACACTTGTTCGTGGACGTGATCTTCTTGCACTCGGCTTTGCGCCAGGGCCGCATTTGCGCACATTGCTTCAAAAAGTACGCAGCGCACAGCTCGAAGGCCATCTCTCCTCGCGCGGCGCCGCGCTCGATTTCGCTCGCTATCTCGCAGCCCAAGCATAGTTCTTCGTTCCGATCCTCCTTTGACACTTTCCCCCTCCCACCAGTATCATCTCACCAGTTTTTCACCCGTGCTGTTAGAAAAAAGTATTACGTTTGTTCAGATGCCAGGAGATCTGAGGACCGAAGTGAGACGACCTTCATCGGTCGTTGCCTGCCTGCCGGTAGGCAGGAACGAGGACCGGAAGATCGACGCCGCAGATGGACAAACTTGGATGCATTTTCAGTGCTGTTTGCAAGATGTATTAAGTTTGTTTGCTGCTAGGCGCCGTGAGGACCGAAGCAAGCCGTACTGCACGGTACGGCGAGCGAGGACCGCAGCGGCAACAACGCAGCAGACAAACTTGGATACATCTTGCGCGCATAGCTCAGTTGGTTAGAGCGTTACATTGACATTGTAAAGGTCCGTGGTTCGAATCCACGTGCGCGCACCAGAAAGAGATCATCGCGATTGCGATGATCTTTTTCTTATCTTCGTACTTCCTCATTTTGTTTCTCGGCCTCTCCTCCCTATCGTTTCTCCACCCTATCCACGCGCGAAAACAGCAACGCAACTAATCCCGCCATGAGCAACAATGCAAAGCACAACCCACCGGCAACAAAAATTGCTTGATAATTACACGTCAACACGTCACCAAATGCACGAAATGCATCTGGACTCATCTTTGGACATCGAATGACTTTATTTGCATTTGCCAGCAGCATCCCAACCACTGCAGCGCCGTATGCTGCAAGCACCGTCCCAAGGGTAAACAAACAACTGAAGCGCGCTTTCCGCATATTCATGAAGCGCGTTGCGGCAACGAGTGCAAAAAAGACGCCACCCACAAGCCAATACACGATGAACCAGGCAAGAAAAAGCATCCAGATGATTGTTTGTGGATCCGTTTTCATACAAATTTATAATGCGCTCAACGCAAAGAATACCACTGCGCCGGCACCAAAAGCGGCAAGCGCAAAAATATATGAGAGATACACAAACTCATGATTGTGATTTTGGTGTCCAACGACGCCAAATAGCACAGAAAGGAATATGAGTAATGCAACAACGAAATACATAGAATTCAACGTCCTGATTATATCGTAGTTGGTAGGGCTGCCTGGGCTCGAACCAGGAACCGCCGAGGTATAAGCTCGGTGCTCTAACCATTGAGCTACAGCCCCATGGGGAAAGTTTGCCCAAGTTTCGCCAGCTGCGTCGTCGGTCTTCCGGTCCTCACTCAACGACCGATGTAGGTCGTCTCGTTTCGGTCCTCAGCCCTCCTAGCATCTGACGAAACTTAGCAAACCTTCCACGCATCCTGCCCAATCCGCACTCGCTCCAAGAATCTGAACAAACTTAGTACCTTTTCCCACGCCTCACATCTCGCTCAGTCCTTGCATTTGATGAACCGGGTGGGCTTTTCACGCTACTGCGCGAACGTTCGCGGAAAAACTCCTTTCTGATCCTGGCGGCATGGTACGTGAAGCAAGCGACTTTCTCAAGTATACGCGCTTTCCGAAATGAGAGATTCGTGCAATACTCCGCCCATGAAAAAGGTCAACATCACCACTATTGAACCGGTTCGTCTTGATATCGCGCTTGCCAAAGCCCTCAAGGTCAGCCGCGCCCAGGCCCAAAAGCTCATCGCATCTGGGCGAGTATTGGTGAATTCCGGACTGGAAACCGCGCACAGTCTCGTCGACCACACCGCGACGATCACCCTCGCTGATGCTCCCGAGATTTCGGTGCCAACCGCACCTCAAACAATCACTCCGCTCGAGATTCTGTACGAAGATTCCGATGTCATCGTGATCAATAAGCCCGCGGGACTTCTTGTTCACCCCACCGCATCGAGCAGCGATCTCACCTTGGTCGACAGCCTGCGTGCGCATATTCCAACGATCGACACCGTGGGCGACGACAAGAAGCGCTCCGGCATCGTACATCGTCTCGATCGCGAAGCGTCTGGGGTACTCATTGTGGGAAAGACAAATGATGCATTCGCACATCTCAAAGCACAGTTTGCACTTCGGAAAACAGAAAAACGCTACACTGTTCTCGTCATGGGCAGTGTGCTCAACGATTCGGGAACAATTACGTTCCCCATTGCTCGATCAAAAACTCACGCACGCATGGCCGCACGACCACAATCACAAGATGGACGCGACGCAATCACGCATTTCGACGTTCTTGAGCGCTATGCAAACG
>CAZVBP010000068.1:0-4678 GCA_964625515.1 uncultured Gammaproteobacteria bacterium | reverse complement strand
CCGCGCCATTCCAGTTCGCTTGCACCAAGAAAACGTTTTTTTAATTCGCGCATACCGCAGAAATGATTGGGAACTTCGTCAATAATACCCCACGCGTTTGAAAATGTTTTATACTGGTGAATACTATGAGGATTTCCAAAGCAATTATTCCTGTTGCGGGAATGGGGACGAGATTTTTACCTGCAACAAAAGCGCAGCCAAAAGAGATGTTGCCGGTGGTTGATAAGCCGGTCATTCAGTACATCGTGGAGGAAGCGGTTGCTGCAGGAATTGAGGAAATCATTTTCGTCACGGCAATCGGGAAGCGTGCGCTTGAGGATCATTTCGATCGAAACTTCGAGCTGGAATATCGCTTAGAGCAGAAAAAGAAGTTTAAGGAGCTTGAAGCGATCGAAGCGGTGGGGAAGTTGGCGAAGTTCGCGTTTGTCCGTCAGCAGAAGCCACTTGGTGATGGTCATGCAATTTTGGCTGCAGCGCCATTTGTGGGTGACGACGAGGCGGTGGCCGTGCTTTTTGGCGACGATATTATCTCGGGCGACGTTCCAGCGATCGGACAATTGATCGAAACGTACAATCGTCACAATGGCCCTGTGGTTGCGGTGCAAGAGGTACCGCATGAGAGCGTGTCGAGCTATGGCGTGATTGATGGAAAGGATCTTGGGAATCGTGAATGGGCGATTAAAACGTTTGTGGAGAAGCCGGCGGTGGACGAGGCTCCGTCAAATCTTGCTGCGGTGGGACGATACGTCATCACTCCAGAAATTCTTCGCTTGCTCGCCACACAAACCCCGGGCAAAGATGGAGAAATCCGTTTAGCCGATGCATTTGGGACGTTTATTGCAGGCGGCGGCGCGATGTTTGGATGCGAGTTTGTGGGCGATCGGTACGATTGCGGAAACAAGCTTCAATTTATTCTTGCGCAAATCGAACTGGGGTTACAGCATCCCGAGGTACAAGGGGGCCTGCGCGATTACTTACGAAATCTTTCCGTTTAACGTATGCGCATCCACAAAATCTTCGCCGTTGGCCTTCTTGCCGCGGTGCTCATCACCACAGGCGCCGGTTGTGGCAAGGGCGCCGCGCCCGAAACAGAAAAGATCACCCTGAATGTTTGGGGAGTGTTTGACGATACGGACGCGTGGAAGGGAATTATCGACGGGTATCGGCTTGAGCATCCCAATGTGAAGGTGGAATACACAAAGTTACGTTTTGATGATTATCAGGATGAGTTGGTGCGTGCGATTGCAGAGGGAAAGGGGCCCGATGTGATGGCGGTGCACAACACGTGGCTTCGTGGGTTCCAGGAATTGCTTGCCCCAATGCCCGATGCAGTGAGCGTTGCGCATATCGAAACACAGGGCACGCTTCGCAAGGAACAGGTGCTTGTTTCCACCACAAAGTCCACCATGAGCATGAAAACGCTGAAGGCAAATTTTGTGCCAGCGGTGCCCGACGATGTGGTGATGATGGACCAGCCCGACGAGAAAGCGGATCCCGTGGAACGAATTTTCGGCTTGCCGATGAGCGTTGATACGTTGGCGCTCTATTACAATCAAGACATGCTCAACGCGGCGGGAATTCCACAGCCGCCGGCCACATGGGAAAATGCGCTCGAGGCGGTAATTGCACTCACCAAAATTGATGCCGCGGGAAACATCACGCAATCTGGCATTGGAATGGGCACGGGGGAGAATGTGGAGCGCGCGGCAGATATTTTGTCGGTCCTCATGATGCAAAGCGGCGCGCAAATGGTGGACGAGCGTAATCGGGTCACGTTCAACGATGTTCCGGACGGTGTGGCGCGCGATGTGAATCCCGCGCTTGATGCGGTGAATTTTTACACACAGTTCGCAAACCCCACGAAAGAGGCGTACACCTGGAGCGATGCAATGCCGTCATCTCTGGATGCATTTGTGAACGGGCAAACAGCAATGTTCTTGGGGTATAGCTATCACACACCAATCATTCGCACGCTCGCGCCAAAGCTCAACGTGGGCATTGCGGCGCTTCCACAGATTTCGAATGATCCCGGAGTGCAGCAGGTGAACTATGCAAATTACTGGGTGCAGTCTGTTGCTCGGGGAAGTACGCAACAGGATTACGCATGGGATTTTGTGATCTTTGCAACCGAAAAAGAGAACGTTGCAAAGTATTTAGCAGAAGCAAAGAAGCCCACCGCGCTTCGATCGTTGATTGACGATCAGCTGAACGATGAAGATGTTGGTGTGTTTGCAGAGCAGCTCCTGACCGCAAAAACATGGTATCGCGGGGGCGATGCCGCGGCGCAAGAGGCGGCGATGGAACAGCTCATCACGGATGTGCACGAGAAGAAGTACGACGACGCGCAAGACGCTATTGATAATGCGGCACGAGTGGTGGCGCAGACGTACTTATAGCGCCAGCGGAGCATCGTGATATACTTTTCGCACTATGCGACGCGTTTTCTTTGGGGCGATCATGATCTTTGCGGCAGCGAGCTTTGGGATTTTTGGTGGATCGATGCACGTGCGTGCTGCCGATTTCGCCGAGATCAATGCGTCAAAAGAGAATGGCGGAGTTCAGGGCATTATTTTTGCAGGCATTTGTTCGTCGGTACCAAGCGAAAACGGGGCACCTACCGGGTGTCCGTGCCGCGACTCTGGAAACTGCACACTCGATGATGCGCTTCAAGTGCTCGTGAATGTGTCCACGTTTATTCTCGGGATTAGCGGAACGGCAGTGTTGTTCGTGTTCGTCTACGGAGGCTTTAAATGGCTGTATTCGCGCGGAAAAGAGAAATGGATTACGGAAGGAAAGGAGGCAATGACGGCAGGGGCAATCGGGCTCGTCATCATCTTTGGTGCATATGTCGCGATTAACTTCATCGTCGCCGGCCTGATTGCGCCGGCGGGGACTGCGCCGCAAGCAACACCACTCGAAGAAACCGTGGACGATGCGCTTGAGCAAGGCGGCGCAGACGGGGCAACACCAATTTTTACTACCGAATAATATGCTTCGAAAATTGTCGTTTTCACTCATCGCGCTCGGGCTCGCCGTTTCTCCACGAATTGCGCGTGCCGTCGAGCTCGTCAATCCGCTCGGGGAAGAAGATGTGCGCGTGATCATTGGAAAGGTGATTTCTGCCGCGCTTTCTGTAGTGGGAACGCTCGCGCTCCTCATGTTTGTGTATGGCGGCGTGCTCTGGCTTACATCGCGAGGGGATACAAAGATGGTGCAAAAAGGGAAGGACACGCTCATGTGGGCAACGCTCGGCATTGTGATCATCTTTGCGTCGTATGTGATTGTGAATGCGCTGATTGTGGGCATCACCACCGGCAGCGCGTCGTAATCCACCGGGGACAGTTTCTGCATGGTATACTTTTGCAAACGTAATTTCTTTGTATGATGAAATTCATTGTTCGCATGGGACTGAGTGCGGCACTTGGGCTCGCACTCGCACTGCCATTCATGCACATGCCGCTCGCGCACGCAGAGCAACTCACCGCGGATCAAATTCTGAGCCCAGACTTTGGCGACTCCACCGGGCTTGGCCAGGGGGAATTGCAGACCACCATCGGATCGCTCATCAAAGTTGCGCTTGGATTCTTGGGTGTGGTTGCCGTGGTGATCATCTTGCTTGGCGGATTTAAGTGGATGACGGCAAGTGGAAACGATGAAAAGGTAGACGAAGCAAAGCGCCTTATCATTGCAGGTATCGTCGGACTTGCAATCATTCTTTCTGCATACGCAATCGCCGGGTTTGCAATCCGCAGTATTGTGGACGCCACCGGAGAGTAGGTTTTCTCACGCCGCTCGCTCCGCAACCATTGCGGGGCTTGCGCTATGCGAAAACTGTTTGCCGCACTCGTCATCACGCTTTCCTGTGCGCTGCCCGTGTTTGCGCACGCAGCGATTGACTCAGAGACCACCGGATTGAACACAACAGCGCGTGGTGCATTTGGTGCGGAAAGTGTTGGCGGCGAAAATACGCTCTCGTTTTTCGTGGGGAACAACATTATCAAGCCCGTCTTCGGAATTGTTGGACTCATGTTCTTTGTGCTCATGGTGTATGGAGGAGTCACCTGGATGACGGCAAGCGGAGATCCAAAGCGCGTGGATAAGGCAAAAGCAATTCTCACAACAGCGGTCATTGGTGTGGTGATCGTGACGGCATCGTATGTGCTCACGAACGCACTGTTTAATGCGATTCTCAAAGGAAATATCGAAGGCGCATAAACACTATGGCAATACGTCTTGCAGTAGAAACGACAGCAACGGATCCATTCCGAACCACCCTGGGAACCGGAGCGAGTGCCGCATACGGTGGTGCAGTGCCAACCAAAACGCCGGTGCAATTTCTTGGTGCGATCATTCAAGCGTTGTTTGGACTGCTTGGCCTCATCTTTTTCCTGTTGATGATTTACGCAGGATTTTTGTGGATGACGGCGCAGGGGGATCCAAAGAAGGTGGACAAAGCAAAGGCGATTCTTGGTCAGGCAGCGGCAGGGCTCGTCATCATGCTTATGGCATATGCAATTTCGATCTTTGTGATGGGGGAGCTGGTCACAAAAGTTCTGTAAAGCATCCACAAGCGGGGGTTTGGCCGCTGTGCTACACTATTCCCATAATCATTTACGTACCGTATGCAAAAGCTTAAGACTCTTCTTGTTGGCATGGCGATTGTTGCTTTGCCGTTTAG
>CAZVBP010000067.1:0-4744 GCA_964625515.1 uncultured Gammaproteobacteria bacterium | reverse complement strand
CTTTTCTGCGAAGATCCATCCTCATTTTCTTATGGTGGATCGCAGTATGTCTTTAACGCGAAAACGTGTTGGTGTGGTGATCGGACTCCTCGTGCTTGCCGCTGTTGCGATATGGCAGCTGCTTCCGTCTGCGCCGGCACAAGCGTTCGTGACCGAGCGTGTACAGCGCGGGTCTTTAACGCAAACGGTGGACGTGACTGGTAACGTGAAGAGCACCGATGATATCGCACTTGCATTCGGCACAACGGGCGCGCTTTTTGTCCAAAATGTTCATACGGGTGATGTGGTGAAGGCGGGCGATATTCTTGCGGAATTAAATACTGCAGAGCTTCGTGCCGACGTTGCACAGGCACACGAAGGCGTTGCACAGGCGCAGGCAGAGCTCGATAAGAAAAATGCAGGGATCTCCAATGAAGAAGAGCGCGCACAGCGTGCTGGCGTTGCAGTTGCCGAAGCGCGTGTTGCAGCAGCACATGTGGATTATACGCAGGCGGTCATCGCAGAAATAGCGGGGAATAGCGCCGATGCAGCAACGGTGGCGCAATCACAATCTGCCTATGATCAGGTGGACGCTCATAATGCGGAAGTAACAGTGCAGGCAAACGAAGATCTCCTCAGCGCGCTCAACGCCGCGCTTATTTCGCTGCGTTCAGGATTGCAGAATGCGGACGAGGTCCTTGGTGTGGAAAATACGCTCTTGAATGATGAGTACGAGGACTACGTTGGCGTTCTTGATCAAACAACTGTTTCTGATGCACGTGATGCGTTCCTAATTGCTGCAGAGGCGCGTGATACTGCGGAAGACGTGGTGATCGCCCTGTCGAGTGAGAGTACGTCCACCGACGTGTTGTCTGCATACACGTTGGTTGCGGATGCATTTACGAAAGTGTCGACCACATTGCTGTATACCGATCGTGTGCTCGACAATAGCGTGAGTCAGAGTGGAACATTCACGAATGCAGATTTATTGGCGTTACAAAGTAGTGTTGCAGCAGGGCGGAATGCGGTTGCGGCAGACTATGCCACGCTTCTTGCGGCACGTCAGTCCTATGACACAGCGATGCGTGAGGCAGACAATCGATATGACGATGCCACGAACGCATTAGCACTCGCAAAGGCAAATCAGGATGCTGGGGAGGCAAGTCGCAATGCGGCTGTCCTTCAGGCGCAAGCAAGTTTGTTTGTGCAAGAAGCGAGCCTTGCGGAAGCCCAGGCAAAACTCGATCAGGTGCTTGCAAAGCCGCGTAGTATTGATCTTGCGGGATTAGCGGCGGCGGTTGCACAGGCACAGGCACAAGAAAACGCTGCACTCGCGCGCTTGCGGAAGGCGCAAATTGTTGCGCCAATCGATGGCATGGTTGCCGATGTCGCCTTTGATGTTGGTGAACAAGTATCGGCAGGGGCAACCATGATGACGCTCATCGCCAACGCGATGATGTATGAAATTGTCCTCGATATTCCAGAATCTGACATTGCAAAGATTGGGGTTGATCAACGAGCAACTATTACGCTTGATGCATTTGGCGATCGCGTTGAATTTGGCGGCACGGTGTACTCCATCAGCCCTGCGCAAAAAGAGATCGAGGGTGTGGTGTATTACGAAGCAAAAGTATTGTTGCGTGCCGATCAGGATCTTTCGTTGGTGAAACCGGGTATGTCGGCGGATGTCGTGATTCACACACAAGAACGGGAAAGCGTGCTCTCCGTGCCGTCGCGCGCAATCTTAGAGAACAACGGTGGGTTATATGTTCGCGTGGTGACCGGAGAAGCAACATTTGAAGAGCGTGCGGTCACTGTGGGTATTCGCGCCGACGGTGGTCGAACGGAAATTGTGAATGGTATTACGGAGGGCGATGAGATTGTGGTGACGGTGACGAGCAAATAACATTCCAACGACCGCGCCCTATGACCCCGGTCATTTCCATGCGAAACATCACGAAGACGTATACAAACGGCGACGTGGAGACGTCGGTCCTTCGCGGCGTTGATCTTGATATTGCGCAAGGAGAATTTGTCGCGCTTATGGGGCCCTCGGGCTCTGGGAAGTCAACGCTCATGCATATCATGGGTTTTCTCGACCAAGCGGCGGGGGGCACCTATATGTTTCAAGATCGCGATGTGAGCCGGTTGTCGTCGGATGAACTTGCACTGATGCGCCGTGGCGAAGTGGGCTTTGTGTTTCAAGCGTTCCATTTGTTGCCACGATTGACGGTGCTCGAGAATGTGATGTTGCCGTTGGTCTATTTGGGGATTGATCTTGCAGAGCGGAAGGCACGTGCAAAAAAAGCGTTGGAATCGGTGGGTCTCGCGGAGCGTCTCGACTACATCCCCAATCAGCTCTCCGGAGGTCAAAAGCAGCGCGTTGCCATCGCCCGCTCACTCATTACCGATCCTGCGGTCATCTTCGCAGACGAGCCAACAGGAAACCTCGATTCTGCATCGAGCGATCAAGTGCTCGGGATTTTGAGGGATTTGAATACCGCGGGGCGTACGATCGTGATGGTGACTCACGAAATGGACGCCGCGGCGTATGCATCACGAATCATTCGTATGAAAGACGGTCTCGTCGCCTAATATGCGCATTCAAGACTTGCTGACCGCATCGTTCGACTCCATTCGCAGAAATACCACGCGGTCATTGTTGACGGTGCTCGGGATTGTGATTGGAATTGCCGCGGTAATCTTGATGTTGTCCATCGGACAGGGCGCTCAGGGATATGTGTTAAATCAAGTGGCGTCGTTGGGGTCGGATCAAGTGTTCGTGGAATCGGGTTCGGGCGATCAATCGTCTGGTCCTCCAAATCCATTTACCGCACAAACCATCACGCTTGATGACGTGGACGCGTTGCGCGCTCGCGGTCCATTTTCTTTCGTTTCCGCTACGCTTATTTCCACTGCCGCAGTGCAGAGTGGAGAAGAGAGTATTTTTTCTGATCTCGCCGGCGTGGATGAGTATCAGCTCGATGTTTTTCCGGCGGATGTGATTTCCGGCAGGTTTATTGATCGAACAGACGTTGATGGGTACGCAAAGGTTGCGGTGCTTGGATATGACGTGGTGCGAGATCTGTTCGGAGATCAAGATCCGCTGGGTGAAAAGATCAAAGTGAAAGGCGTGACGTTTCGCGTGGTTGGCGTGATGGAAAAGCAGGGAAGCAAGTTTTTCCAAAATCTTGACGGACGTGTCTATCTCCCCGTCACCACAATGCAGCGCGACGTGGTTGGAGTTGATTACGTCAATTATCTTGCGATGCGTGCGGTGGGGGATTTAGAAGTGGCAAAGGAAGAGGCGCGATACATTTTGCGCGATACGCACAATATCGATAATCCGAATGGCGATTTGGCAAAAGACGACTTCATGATCTCAAGTCAACAAGATGCTGCGAATACGATTGGTGCCGTCGGCCTCGCGCTCACGTTACTCCTTGCGGCAATCGCGGCAATTTCGCTGATTGTTGGAGGAATCGGCATTATGAATATCATGTTAGTGTCCGTCACGGAGCGCACACGAGAGATCGGGCTGCGCAAGGCGATTGGTGCAACGGAACAAGATATTCTCAAGCAATTCCTTGCAGAAGCAGTGATGCTCACGATTGGTGGTGGATTGCTTGGCGTCCTCATCGGTGTTGGCACCGCGCTGCTCGGTGCATTCGCAATTCAGTACGCAATTCCCGAATGGCCGCTTGTGATCCCTCCGTCGGCAGTATTTTGGGCATTTGCTGTGTCGTCCGTTGTTGGTTTGGTCTTTGGAATTTATCCCGCGCGACGCGCGGCAAAACTCGATCCGATCGATGCACTGCGGTACGACTAGCTTTCATTCCATGGGTTCTTGTCGAGGGCGATGCGGTCGGCTACACTGGGCACCATCTATGATGAGTGCAAATACCATCCGGGAAGAATATTTGAAGTTTTTCGCTGCGCGAGGCCACGCGGTGATTCCGTCATCATCGCTCGTGCCGGAGAACGACCCTACCACACTGTTTACCGGTTCCGGCATGCAGCCAATGATTACGTATTTGTTGGGGGAACCACATCCGGCAGGAACGCGCATTACCGACAGTCAAAAGTGTTTCCGTTCTGGTGATATCGAAGAAGTGGGCGACAATCGTCACACCACATTTTTTGAAATGCTCGGCAATTGGAGTTTGGGTGATTATTTCAAGAACGAACAGATTCCGTGGATGTATGAGTTTTTAACAAAAAGCATCGGTCTCAATCCGAAAAATTTGTACGTAACCGTGTTCCGGGGGAGTCCAGAGATCGGTGTGTCACGTGACGATGAGGCAATCGCGCTTTGGAAAAATTGTTTTGCATCAGGGGGAATTGATGCGAAACTTATTGAGGACGCAGAGACCGGTGGGTTGCAGGGTGGACGGATATTTTCGTATCCAGAGAAGAAAAATTGGTGGAGCCGCGCCGGCGTTCCATCGAATATGCCGGTCGGTGAGCCAGGAGGGCCAGATACGGAAATGTTCTGGGATTTTGGCGAGGAACTTGGACTTCATGAAAAATCATCTCTTGCTGATCCTATTTGTCACGTCAATTGTGATTGTGGGCGATTCATGGAAATTGGAAACAACGTGTTCATGCAGTATGTAAAAACTGCGGATGGATTCAAAGAATTACCTCAACGCAATGTAGATTTCGGCGGAGGACTCGAGCGCATTGCTGCGGCGGCGAATAATAATCCGGATGTTTTCTCTCTCGACGTTTTTGCGGGCGCTCGTGCCGTCATTGAACAACAATC
>CAZVBP010000066.1:4533-4861 GCA_964625515.1 uncultured Gammaproteobacteria bacterium | reverse complement strand
GTGAACCTTTCGAAAGGAAAGACAGGTGAAGTGAATGCGAACCTGATCGGGTTGGTTCTGGTTGCGAAGCTTCAGATGGCGGCGTTCACGCGTGCAGACATGCCAGAGAAGGATCGGAAAGACTTTTACTTGTACATCGACGAATTTCAGAACTTCATTACGCCGTCGATCGCAACAATTCTCTCCGAGGCGCGGAAGTACCGTCTCAACTTGGTGATGGCGCATCAGTACATGGGGCAGCTTGTGAAAGACGGGAAAACGGAGATTCGTGATGCGGTGCTTGGCAACGTGGGCTCGTATTTTGTCGCGCGTGTTGGCCCGGATGACA
>CAZVBP010000066.1:2084-4505 GCA_964625515.1 uncultured Gammaproteobacteria bacterium | reverse complement strand
CCGAGGTCCTTGGCAAGATCTTTGAACCAACATTTGCCCCGTACGATTTGATGAATACGAGTTTCTTGATGTGGAGCGCGAAGATTATCATCGACGGCGCGCAAACAAAGCCGTTCACCTTGATGGCAGATCCTATGGTGAAGGGCACAAAAGAGATGGGGGAGGGATTGAAGCAAATTTCGCGTTTGATGTACGGACGGGATCGCGAGGACGTTGCGGCAGAAATTGCGGAGCGCGCAGGAATTGGGGCAAAGAAAGACATCACGTTGCCGGATCCGCCAATGGGATTGTAAGGCGCTGGTCACGAATCGATTGAGTATATATGGCTGCACACATTGTTCTTCGTGATCTCACGAAAAGCTTTTCCACGCCCATTAAGAATCCTGCGCACAGCGCATGGAAGAACTTTTTTCATCCCGATGTTTCCGTGACGCACGCGGTTGATCACGTCAATCTCACCGTTGAGCGCGGTGAGCGTGTGGCATTTATTGGGCCGAACGGCGCCGGGAAATCGACGACGATCAAAATGATGACGGGAATTCTTCGTCCAACGTCCGGCACCATTCGCGTAGCCGGTCTTGACCCAAAGGCGGATCGTCAAAAGCTTGCGTTTCGTATCGGCACATTGTTCGGTCAGCGGTCGCAGCTCGTGGCAAACCTGCCCGTGCTTGATTCGTTTGAATTGTTTGGTGCGATGTACGAGCTCTCGTCCACGATGATTCGCAGGCGCGCAAAGGAGCTTACCGCAGCGTTCGATTTGGAGGAGTTTATGCATCGGCCGGTGCGGAAGCTGTCCCTTGGTCAACGCATGCGCGCAGAAATTGCGGTATCGCTGTTGCACAAGCCGGAGATCGTGTTTCTTGATGAGCCAACGATTGGTCTTGATGTGGTTGCAAAACGTGCGCTGCGCGATGTGCTCAATACGATGTGTGAAAAAGAGGGCGTGACGCTCTTTCTCACGTCGCATGACGCGGGTGATATCGAGGCATTGTGTGACCGAACCATCATTGTCAATCACGGAAAAATCATTATCGACGAACAAACGGATGCGCTCCGTCAACGGCACTTCACGGTGAAGCATTTGCACGTGGAGCTTGCGACGAAAGTGAATCATTTTTCATTTCCGTTTGCGAGTCACGTGGTCAAAGATGGCACGCATGTGTCGCTGAGTATCAATACAGATCGTTTTGATTTGAACGATGCGATCACGGAAATTCTCCGCGCACAACAGGTGGTAGATCTTGATGTGTCCAACCCGTCGCTTGAAGAGATTATCGCCTCGGTGTATGCGGCTCAGCGCTAGTCTTCGTGCCTTTTTTGTGACTGCGCGTATTTCAATGCGCGTGGCCGTGGAAAACCGAATTACGATCATGTTCATGTTGGTTGCAACGGTTGCAACGATGATCTCGTTGTTCGGGGTGTATTCTGTTGCGCTTGGGAAAGTAGGGGACGTGAACGGCGTCACGATTGGTGCAGCACTTTGGTCGCTTTCTGTGTATTCAATCTTTTGGAGTACCGGTGTGCGATACACGTATCGCGACATTTCGGATGCGATTAAGAACGGATCGATTGAGCTGTTGCTTGCTCGCCCGATGCATTATTTGTGGTATCTCGCGGCGTGGCGATTGGGCAGGCCGGTGGTGGGGTTTGTGTGCCAGATTCTCATGAATGGCCTGCTCCTTTTGCTCTTTATTGGCCTCCCGCCGGTTGCATTCTCGATCTGGTGGCTTGGTGCGTTTGTTTGGCTGTTCGTCTGTGGCGTGCTTCTTTCGTTTTTGCTTTTTGCGATGGTTGGCCTTACCGCATTTTGGATCGAAGATGCTCAGCCAGTGATGTGGATGGTTGATAAGTCGGTGCTCGTGCTTGGCGGTGCATTTGTTCCTGTTGCCATGATGCCCGGTGCACTGCGACGCGTTGCCGAATGGTCGCCGTTTGGCGCAACGATGAGTTCTGCACAGGCATTCGGTCCGGATTTCTTCGCTCGATTGCCGTCCCTTATGGTTTCGCAAGGTGTTTGGTTGCTCGTGATTGGTAGCGCGTGTGCTGCGATGTGGCATCGTGCGCGTGTTCGTGTTGAAGTAAACGGCGGATAATATGACGACGCGCAGAAAAACATCGTTTCTTTCCACTGTGCAGCGAGAGATGCGTGTTGCGTTTTTTGTATGGAAAACGAATGTTCGCGCTGCGCTTGAAAATCGCGTGGCGTTTGCGCTGCAGGTGGGCGGGATGATGTTGAATGATTGCGCGTTTGTGGTGGTGTGGACGTTATTTTTTGGTGCAGTTGGTACCGTGAATGGATGGGGAGTCTGGCAAGCAATTGCAATGCTTGGATTTGGAACTCTGGGATTTGGGCTTGCATTTTCGTTCGGTGCGGGAGGATCGCGGCTTTGCGGGCGGCGTCGAGGGCGGCGAGGGGCTCGT
>CAZVBP010000066.1:0-2074 GCA_964625515.1 uncultured Gammaproteobacteria bacterium | reverse complement strand
GATTTTTGCTCACACCACGAAACATCTTCTTTCGTGTGGTGGCGAGTAAATTTGACCTCGCCGCGTTTGGGGATGTGATTTTCGGCATTGTTCTTCTGACGATTTTTATTATTGGTACAAACATTTCGTGGCTTGGCGTCCTCATGATGATTGGTGTTCTTCCTCCGATCGCACTTGTGTATCTGGGCGTGAACATGACGGTGGGATCAATCTCGTTTTTTGTGCATGATGCGCAAGCAATCGTCTTTAGCCTGTTTAAATCGTTTCTTACTCCAAGTTTGTATCCAGGAGGGCTTTTCCCGTCGGTCCTGAAATTTGTGTTTACGTTCTTTATCCCGTCGCTTGTGGTTGCAGGATTGCCGATTGATGTTGTGACGAATCACGACGTGACACTGTTTCTCCTTATCTGGATTCTTGGCTTCGTGTGGATTGGTATTGGCTATTTCACATTTTCCTTCGGCGTTCGACATTATGAGAGTGGAAACGCCATTGGATTGCGCAGCGCAAATTGACGATGCTTTCCGTGTGTGGTATTATGAAATCTCTGATAGGTTTTGATTATTTGTTTGGGCGTTCCATTTTTGAACGCAAGATCGAGTGACGCTCGGCTTTATTTATTGATTCATTGGGCATTCCCGCCTTGTGCGGTGCGGTTTTTTACGCAAGCCCTTCATTATTTCATTTGGTATGACTCCTGCACGTTCACCACAGCCACGATCGCCACGTTCAGCGCGATCCGCGGGCTTTTCAGCGCGATCTGGGAAACGCGGACCTCGCGCTTCGTGGAAACTTCCCGACGTAAAACATCCTCGGACCGGCCACGGAGTTGCGTACGGAAAATTAGAATTGACTCCAAAAGATCATTACAACGTTCATCCTGAAAAATTTCAGAAGGATGTGCTTCGTGTGATGGTCATGGGCGGAAACGAAGAGGTCGGAAAGAACATGACGCTCATCGAGTACGGGGACGACATCATCCTGATCGACATGGGTATTCAGTTTGGAGAGGAGCACATGCGCGGCATCGCCGGTCTCGTGCCGGCTTTGTCGTACATCAAGGGACGAGAGAAGAATGTGCGCGCAGTCATTATTACGCACATGCACATGGACCACATTGGTGGTATTCCGTATCTGATGCCACTCTTGCCTGGCGTTCCGGTTTTCTCCGCACCGATCACGCTTGCACTTGTTGCGAAGAAGTTGGAATACACGCCGGAGGTAAAGGTGGATCTTCGTCCGATTGATGAAAAGACCACGCTGCAACTTGGCAACTTTAAGCTTTCTTTCATTGGCGTCTCTCATTCGGTACCATCATCGCTTGCGGTCATTATTGAATCGCCATGTGGCAAGATTGTGCATACCGGCGATTTCAAAGTTGACTTGAAACCGTCGGATGCCGATGGAAAGCGTTACTTGGAGCAGATGACGGCGCTTGGCAAGGAGAATGTGGTTGCACTGCTTTCTGATTCCACAAACGCCAGTCAGATTGGAAATCAGCTCATGGAGCGCGATGTGATGCACGATTTGGATACCATCGTGGCACAAGCTAAGGGTCGCTTGCTCTTTGGCATGATCTCCACCAATGTCGTTCGTTTGGCGCAGATTATTACGCTCGCTGAGAAATACGGTCGTTATGTTGCAATTGGTGGCTTGAGTCTCAAAACCACGCTCGAAATTGCACAAAATCTAGGGTACATCAACCCAACACCAGGCACGCTTCTCGATATTTCCGAGGTGCGAAATTTCCCACCAAACAAGGTGCTTGCCATCTTTCCGGGAGCGCAGGGCGAGAGCAATGCGGCATTTTATAAGCTTGCCGATAATGATCTTCGTGACGTTCGTGTCATGCCGGGAGACTCTGTGGTCTTCTCGTCGTCCGTGATTCCAGGAAACGAGCGCACCGTGCAGTTCATCACCGATAAATTCTATCGGCTTGGCGCAAAAGTGGTGAACTATCGCATGTTGAATATTCATGCTGGTGGTCACGCAAAAGCGGCGGATCTTGGCGAGGTGGTGAAGATGGTGAAGCCAAAGTATCTCATCCCAATCGAAGGGCATCATGCCTTCTTGCATC
>CAZVBP010000065.1:1996-5410 GCA_964625515.1 uncultured Gammaproteobacteria bacterium | reverse complement strand
TGGTTAGAGCACTGCCCTGTCACGGCAGAAGTTGCGGGTTCGAGTCCCGTCCGTCCCGCCAAAAATTCTCCGCTTATTTTAGCGGAGAATTTTTATATACGGACGGGATGGTTGGAAAAGGTGTTTAATCATGAAAGAATGGTCTTGAAGTATGCATACGACGTATCTTGCAATTTTTCAGATCGATCCGCATTCCATCAAGACGTTTTCGGAACTTCTTTCTCAAAAATTTTCTCCCGAGGAAATGAAGGAAAAGGAGGAAATTGCCACAAGACTTTTCACGAATCCGGAAAGCGTCACGGAGGCCGAGTATGAAAAAGCGCTGTCAGAAGACGGGCAAGCACGCGCGAGAAATCTTTTTCAGAAAAAGCTTGAAAAGGTGGTGAAAAGATTATTCAAAGATCACTCTGATGGAGATGATCTGGCTTGGGGCGTTTTTCGGGTCATGATGTCTGAAGACTTTTTCGCCTCACTCAATCCTGACAACCTACTTGATTTTAGTGCCCGTTACCCCATTGACCTTCATCCGGAAGGCATTATTCTCCCTGACTGCACCTTGATTGAGAGCGACACCGAGGAGGTAATGAGAAAATACAAAGAGAACAGCATTTTCGTTTTCTTGGATATCGATTTCTAATTGGCTATTTTGACTTCGCGTGTTTACGATCAGCTATATGGAGACAAGTAACGTTTACCGTTTACCAATCGATCTTGCACACGTCACGAGAGTTCAGGCGGACTCGATCGCGCACGTCGGCGATCTCGTTCATTCAGTTGATTACGATGCTCCAACGGGGACAGCCGTTGTGGCGGCGTTGGCGGGTATTGTCACCGACATAAAAGACGATTCAAGCATCGGCGGTCTTGAACAGCGGTTTGAAGAACACGGCAACTATGTGGAGATTGCGCATGAAAATGGTGAGTCATCCGAGTACGAGCACCTTCTTAAAGATTCAGTTACGGTAAAAATCGGCGACCGAGTGGAGGCGGGTCAAAAAATCGCGGAAGTAGGAAATACCGGATGGAGCGAATGCCCACATCTGCACTTCATGGTGTACCCGACAGATCAGCCGTACAGAACAAAGAAGATTCGCTTTGCATAAAATGCATTCCCACCCGTTCCACCACGTCCCGCCATCAAAACATCTCAGCTCGCGCTGAGATGTTTTGATTTATCTGCACACGTCACGCCGTGCTCAAGCGTCGTTACGAGGCGGAAATGATTTCCGTGCTCATCGTATACCGACCAAAAAGCGTTGGAGGAATGTCGATCACTCGAGTTGCCCATGCAGAACCGTAGAGTATCTCTGCCGTGGCTTCAGAGTCGAGCCGTTTTAAGATGGGCGAAAACTCATTCTCCGAATTCACTTCGACAGCATAGACGCTTGGATCGGACTGGATCTTCACAAGCATCGTTTCTGGCTTTGGCAGAATAGGAACGCCAATCGTCAGTGCCGCGAGCGTCGCGTCGGACACCTGCTGGACTGCGGAAAAATCCGACTGCCACGTGAAGTAAATTTGCTCATTGAGGAACGGGTGGCGGAGGAATGCACTATCAACATAATAAACGGCGGTAAACGACGTTCCGACGATATATGTATTTGGCTGGACGCCATTCGCCACCTCCCCCGCGTCTTCCGGAGAAACATCCTCCGGATTACTGGTGGCAGTCGATGTATCATCCGTGATCGAGAAGACGGGAGATGTCGCACTCGCAACCACTGTCGCTAAATCGGTGCTTTCGATTGTAATGCGTCCGTACTCCGTCGTCTGCGCCGGCACGGTCCAAAGATAACGTCCGTTATCGGCAACGTTGCGCGCAATCTCGGTATAGTTTTCACCATTGTCGTGAGAATACCAAAGCGTCGCATATCCATATCCTGATACAGTTTCCCATGTAATTTCCTCAACCGATCCAGGAACAAGCACTGCGCCTTCCGCAGGAGACGTCAGTGTCACTGTCGTCTTAACGGACACTGTTTCCGCCACAGTATGAGAACACCCACCGCCCGTCGTAAAACTCCAGTCACCTGTCACCGGACCCGCCGTGTTGAGATAGTTGGTCACTGCGCCGGTTGATGCACCAATTTCAAGCGCATCGGTTGTCACCGTATATGTTACATAACAACTAAAGTTTGGACTCACGAGCGTCAGCACGGTGTCCCCAGCAGACCAAACCGCGGTGAAACCTCCTGGATCTGGCGAGACTGTAAACTCCGTTCCCTCTTGAAACGTCGTCGTCATCGGTTCAGTGAATGTCATCGTGATATCCCCTGACCGGCTCTGTCCCGTTGATGCATCCGCAGGACCTGTACTGATCACCGCCGGAGCCACCCAATCCGTCATGCTGTGACTCTGGTTGGAAATCACGGCAGTCGTGACGCCACTTAAACTTCCGTCCGTCCCCTGATTCGTATAGGAAATCACCGGCGCGACCGCTCCACCGGTAATATTTGCCGTCGCAGTCACGTTCAAATAGACACGTCCGTCCGTTCCATCGCATGTCCCCGTGCCAGGAGATTCCACTCCACTCGTATCGATTCCCGTAATTGCGATAATGCCAATTGTTCCCGCCGTATCGATGGTCCAGTCTCCCGCCTCATAGATACATTGATCGATGTTCTCATCAAAAATATACTCTGCATGATCAACCGTTCCATCTTGGTCCGCATCAACATAATAGCCAGAGCCAACCAAATCCGCTGCGTGCACCTTTGAAATGCCACCAAACGCCGTACCGCACACAACAAGAAGAGCGAACACACCAAGCATCACATAATGCGAGGGACGTAAATACATAAGGAGCCAGAATAATAATACTCAAGAGCATAGCACAGATGCACACCACGAAGCCCAAAAATATTTTCACAAACACGATGCACACTCCAAATCATCGGATACGCTGCGCATCTATCCGGTCAATATCCCTCATGCGTGCATGATGATCTGCTCGAGCTCTCCTTTTTGATTCGTATTTTTGTTTTCGCTCCCTTTCTCAATCGTTGAACAACGATGAATGGCACGAGCGCGATCACTGCGGCGACTCCAACATTCATTCTGCCCGCGGAGCGATCGTGCGTATTCGAGTATTGCCACGTGGCAGATGAACCATGAAAGACAACGGTTCGCGATACGTAGGGGAAACCATACGTTGTGGTGCTTTCACCATTCTCTCCCCAGAATACTTCATCGCGACGAACGCTCTCAAAAATGAGCGAAAGAATGATAAATAACGATACAAAAAGAAGTTGTGGAATGGATATCTTTCTCTTCTTCATATTGCCGCATCGTATCACGACGAAGGCACGATGATGAACGCAACGAAGCAAAATCATTCCCGAGCACACCAGAATGCGATATTGTGAACGCCATCTATGATCTATCTCGACGAACATCGTGCGGACAGCGCAATCC
>CAZVBP010000065.1:0-1896 GCA_964625515.1 uncultured Gammaproteobacteria bacterium | reverse complement strand
CGATAAAATCCAAGGATCAAAACTCTACTTCACACGAATTGACGACAACGGCGAAATCCTCCACTCCGGCAAACCGCTCTGCACCGTGTGCAGCCGCCTTGCGCTCGATTCCGGCATTGCCACCTTCCTCCTTTGGCACGCCGAAGGCATCGCGGAATACCCTACCAACGAATACGATCGCTTGTCGTACGAGTACATTCACGAGGCGTAAAGATCGCATCAATGCAATGCTATACTTGCCTCATGCGCATTTGGAAAACATGTGTGGTGTTGGTATTCATGCTCTTCGTCTGGATACCCGGACGAATTGCTCATGCCGCAACATCCGTTCCTCCTTCTAACCCCGGTGCAGAAACGGGGAATCTTTCGGGCTGGACATACTCTGGCGCAACCCCGTGGACGGTAGAGTCGGGCGATGCCCACGGCGGCACACAAGCATTTGTTGCAGGAAATGACACGTCGTATTTATTGCAACGCATCGATTTGCTCACCGCTGGATTCACCCAAGAGCAGCTCGATACGTATAGCGCGGTGCAAGTAAGCGCATGGGTTAAAGAATTTGCGGACGGACAAGCTGCACTCGACACGTACGATATCCTGCTTGCAGTAGAAGGCGAAGGGCACGGAACCATGGCGTTTACATACCTGGGAGCGCAAGACCTTCCCAGCAGCTGGACACAAATCAGTGCCGGCCTGGGGAACTATGGCGCGGGCATGCGATATGTTCGCATTGAGTTATGGTCGGCAGACGGAACGGGAGACCCGGGAATGCACGGCGCAATGTTTGACGACATCTCCTTCTCTATCACCGGCGAATCAACCGCGCCTACGCTCCTCTCATCATCTCCAGCAGACGGAACCACGGGAACCACCGTTCACCCGGAATTCACCTTCAACTTTAGCGAAGATGTTTTTGTGAACGAGGGGGACATCATTATTCGTCAAACAAGCAACGATCAGAGTATTGCGACGATTGATGTGACGTCGGAATTGGTAACGGGCTCAGGAACGGAAACGATTACGATGTCGCTGCCGACCAATCTCAATAAAGGCACCGAGTATTATGTAACAATCGACAACGGAGCATTTCAAGATCGTTGGGACAATTCGTATGCAGGCATCTCGCTGTCCACCACATTGAATTTCCGCACCAAACCAAGCAACAGCACACCGGCCCCTCAACAGACACGTGACTACACCATCACGAATGCGCACGCAGCAGTGAATGATCTTGGTGAAGCACACATTTCCTGGCTGGCAGGTGCGAGCGTTCCCTTTGTACGAATCTTTGCATCGGTGGACGGCGCAGCATTCGAGCGCATTTCTGATTTTCTTGCTCCAACCGCACCATGGACATGGCAGGTTCCTCATGAATATCAAAACGCATCCATCACGTTCTTCATTGAATCCACCGATCTCGCAACACAACTCGGAAGCGCAACCACTGAGTCAATCACATGGATTTCGAACGTTCCCGAACCGGAAATAATCGAAACCACCACGGTGCCACCGGCGGGAAGCTATGTACGAACCGCGGAAAACAACGCCGTATATTTCATCCGCCAAGATGGAAAACGACTGCCTATTCCAAATGCAGAAACATTCTTTACCTGGGAATCAACGTTCGATTCGGTTCAAATTGTTTCAAGCGCAGCACTCATGCGCATTCCCGTTGGTCCACCGTTACTGCCAAAACCCGGAACAATGTTGATAAAAATCCAGTCCGTCGCAAAGGTATACGTGCTTGACGGCACCGCAGAGCACCCCGTGCTTCGCTGGCTCGTCAACGAACAAGTGGCTGCCGATATCTACGGAGCACAATGGGCATCAAACATCCTGGAACTCCCACCAACACATTGGCCATACTTTTCCATCGGCTCCCCCATCACCACGCCT
>CAZVBP010000064.1:0-5519 GCA_964625515.1 uncultured Gammaproteobacteria bacterium | reverse complement strand
CGATATTGCTCGTTTCTGGCGCGTCGTGCGTTTGGATACTCATCGACGCAGCAATTTGCCGGGGAAACTTTGTCGCTCCTGCGGTTGCGAAAGGATTTGTCACCAACGAAACATCAGCGAGACCGGGTTTCGCGGTCAAAACAATACTTCCAAGGCCGTTCCAAGCTATGATCATACGGGGTTCAGAATTCGGGAGAAGAGTAACACAAGCACGCGCTTATTCCAACACCTCCGCGTCGTCACTCTCCCCAAGCACACCGGCCCAATACTCCAATTCTTTCGAAAGCTCTTCTTCGGTTGGATCGCGCTCCACCACCGACCATCCTTCCTCGAATTGCCGCACCTTTCCAATAATTTCGTCATGCCATTTCTCATCGCGATCTGCCATGCCGCGCAACACCTCAATCATTGCTTGCATTCTTTCTTGTACAGCACTCCATTCTTGAACCAATCCCTCATACGTTGCTTTACGGGTCACCGCGCGTTCATCGCACTGCTTATCGAGCTGCTCATGCGCCTCAAGAATGGCCGTATCAATTGCGTGTCGATCCTGACCATCAAGCGCTTCAAATTGCGCACTCTTCACAAAATCCAAAATATGCACGCCGTGTTTCGTGACCGCTTCGATGTTCTGCAGAATTGAAGCATCTAACTTTTTCAGCACGATTTCTTGCATCCGCGCCTCCTCATCCTGCGCACACAACGCCTCGTATGCCTTCCGGTACGGAAATTCTTTCTTCCCAACATAGATCAGCGCCTGACGAATTTGTTCGATGGTCGCGTTCTCGTCTGCTTCCAGTTCGTCGGCCAAACGACGTCCTTCATCGACGACCTCTTGGGGCGTCAGCGGAACAAGTCGTTGAAGACAAATGCGAAATTCCTGAAGCAATGCAGCGTGAGGATGGTTCATAGTGACCGTATTGTACCCCATTCCTATTCTTTCATAATCCCAAAATACGATCGTAGGATTGCCCGATAAATATCCCCTCTTCCCACCATCCCAATGAGTGCATCATTCTCAACCACCGGAATGTGATGAATTCCCGACGACACCATAAGCGCGCCAACCTTTAAAATAGGCGTCTCCGGCCCTGCGGTGAGCACCCGCGTTGACATCACCTCGCGCACCGTTTTCGTTGCCGCCTCTGCGGCACGGTGTTCCATGACCGAAAAATCAAGATAGCTCTCGGGAGTTTGAATCCAATCACGAAAACTTGGAAACAAACCACGAAACAAATCTTTCTCGCTCAAAATCCCCACCAATCTTCCCTGATCGTCCACCACGGGTGCTGCAGACACGTGTCGGGCAAAGAAAAGCTCAGCAGCTTCTTTCCAGGATGTTTCGGGCGTCACGGTCGCAATATCGGAACGCATGAGTTCTCGAATAATCATAGGACGAGAGATAAAGGACCTTCTCTCTGCAATATACACCATCCCTTGCGTATGCAAACTTGCGCTATTTCGCTTTATCCACTATAGTTTTGCCACTTCATTCATTCTTAGCCCCGGAAGACGCAGCCGCCCATTGGCCCCTGCCCTCGTCCGGAATATTTTTATGAGCGAAGCAGTTGCAGTGCACTCGTTAGATGAACTTCTTAAGGAAGATGGGTTATTCACCATCCCAAAGGTTGGCGACACTATCAAAGGACGGGTGCTTTCAACAAAGGGACGTGAAATTCGTATCGACATTAAAGGACTCACCACCGGCGTCGTTCGCGGCCGTGAGCTGTATGCAGAAGCGGATGCATACAAAAACTTAAATGACGGAGACGAAGTAGAAGCAACCGTCGTCGACCTCGAAAACGAGAACGGCGAAGTTGAGCTCTCCTTCCGCTACGCTGGGCAACAGCGCGCATGGAAAGACTTAGGCGACCTCTCCACAAGTGGAGAAGCGATTTCCGTCAAAGTTCTCGATGCAAACAAGGGCGGCCTCATTGTGCGTGTGAACCATGTGCAAGGCTTCTTGCCGGTGTCGCAGCTTGCGCCAGAGCACTATCCTCGTGTGGCCGGCGGCGATAAGCAAAAAATCTTTGAAAAGCTCCGCAGCTTTGTTGGCGAATCGATGCGCGTGAAAGTGCTCGACGTTCATGAAGATGATGGGAAGCTCATCGTCTCAGAAAAGGCAGTGTGGGAAGACGAGCAAAAGAATGTTATCGCACAATGCCGCGTGGGCGACGTCATTGCGGGCGACGTTTCTGCAGTGGCCGACTTTGGCGCATTTGTGAAGTTCTTCCCAACGGGAAGCGCAACGCCACTAGAAGGATTGGTGCATATCTCAGAAATCGCATGGCAGCGCATTGATCACCCCCGTGATGTACTGAAAGTGGGCGACAATGTCCGCGCGGAAATCATCGGCATTGAAGGAAGCAAGATCTTCTTGTCCATGAAAAAGCTCACCGAAGACCCATGGAAATCGGTAAGCAAACGCTATAAGGTCGGCGACTGGGTTGAAGGAAAGATCATCAAAATCAATCCGTTTGGATTCTTCGTGGAGCTTGATGCAGATATCCAAGGCCTCGCGCACGTCTCCGAGCTCTCAAGCAAAGCGATCGACGATCCAACCACGCTTGCAAAACCAGGGGAAGTGAAGAAATTCCGCATCGTTTCCGTGGAGCCTGGCGAACATCGCCTTGGTCTCTCCCTCAAGGAAGCAGACGAGAAGAGTGAGAAGGCAGAGAAAACAGAAAAGATTGAAACAACAGAGGAAAAGTAATCAAAAAACACGCGGCCACTCCTGGTCGCGTGTTTTTATTTGGCACCTTGTTCTTTCTTTCACTTTCTGCCATCATCGTTCCGTATCCTTGGCGAAAATATCTATGAAGCCCCTCTCAAAAAACGTTGTTCTTTTCCTCCTTGCGCTTGTGGTCCTTGGTGTCATCTTTTCAAGCACAAGTATCCCCAAGAATGAATCGGAAACGCTTGGTATCTCTACACTGGTTCAGAAAATTCAGAACAACGAGATTTCCAAAATCGAAGTCCTGGATAACACCGTTACTGCCACGGGAACCGATGGGAAAACATACACGAGCTTGAAAGAATCTGGCCAAACGTTCTCCGAGTTTCTTCAAACATCCGGCGTGAACACAGACACATTAAAAACGCTCACCATCGACGTTGTTCAGCCGAGTCCCGCTGCAGTGTTCGTGCGAAGTATCCTTCCAACATTGATCGTGGTCATCGGCCTCTCCATCGTGCTTTGGTTCTTCTTGCGTCAAATGCAAGGCGCCAACAGCAAAGCAATGACGTTTGGGCAAAGCAATGCACGAGAAGTGAATAATAAAAAGAATCGCGTTACCTTCCATGACGTTGCCGGGAACCCAGAAGCGAAAGAGGAGCTTGCGGAAATTGTGGAGTTCTTGAAAACGCCAAAGAAATTTGCGGATCTTGGTGCAAAGATTCCAAAAGGCGTCCTCCTGATGGGCCCACCAGGCACAGGAAAAACACTCATTGCTCGCGCCGTTGCCGGAGAAGCAAATGTGCCATTCTTTCATATTTCGGGATCTGAGTTCGTGGAAATGTTCGTGGGTGTGGGCGCCTCCCGTGTACGTGATCTTTTCACGAAAGCAAAGAAGGCGGCGCCATGTATTGTGTTCATCGACGAAATCGACGCCGTTGGTCGTCAACGCGGTGCAGGCTTGGGTGGTGGCCACGACGAACGCGAGCAGACGCTCAACCAGATTCTTGTGGAAATGGACGGGTTTGATCCAAACCTCGGCGTTATCGTGATTGCAGCAACAAACCGTCCGGATGTGCTCGACTCCGCGCTGCTTCGTCCGGGGCGCTTTGATCGACGCGTCATCCTTGATCGCCCAGACCTGAAGGATCGCGAAGCAATTCTCAAAATCCATGCGGAAAACAAGCCGCTCGACACAAACGTCGACCTCAAGCGCGTCGCAGAGCGCACCACCGGACTTTCTGGCGCAGATTTGATGAACGTGATGAACGAGGCAGCGATCTTTGCCGCACGACGGGACCGCAAAACCATCATGCAGCAAGACCTTCTTGATTCCATCGAAAAGGTACTTCTTGGACCAGAGCGTAAAAGCCACATTCTCTCCGAAGGCGAGCGCAGCATTACGGCATACCATGAATCTGGCCACGCAATCGTGGGCCACATGCTCCCCCACTGCGACGACGTGCACAAAGTCTCCATCATCTCGCGCGGTCGCGCAGCAGGCTACACAATGTCGGTGCCAGACGAAGACAAAAAGATGCATTCACGCAAAGAGTTTCTGGACGAGCTCGCGATGATGCTCGGCGGATACGTTGCGGAATCGGAAATCTTCGGCGACCTCACCACCGGTGCAAGCAACGATCTGCAGCGTGCCACGCAACTGGCCCGCGAGCTCATCACCCAATATGGCATGAGCAGCACACTCGGACCGCGCACGTACGGTGGAAGCGACGAAATGATCTTCCTCGGGAAACAAATTCATGAGCGCCGTGATTACTCCGAGAAAATTGCAGAGCGCATCGATGAGGAGATCAACACCATCTTGAACGACGCCAAAGAAGTTGCCCGCGGCATTATCCGCAAAGAGCGCGCCAAGATGGATGCAGTCGTCAAACACTTGCTCGAGAAAGAAACCATTGAAAAAGAGGAGTTCATCGCCCTCGTTGGCCCCGCAAACAAGTCGCAACCCCTCACGCCGCTCCCGGTGCAAACGTCATAAATCATCATCAACACAAGAAGCACCGCCCAATCAAGGCGGTGCTTCTCTTTACGCCCCCACCATCGATTGCTACGCTGCCATTGCCACTCCCGGCGATCACCAAGGATCTTCCGATGGCCCACATCACTCCCGCCAACCGCCGCCTCATCGTGCTCGACTTCCGCGTACTCACCGGCCAAAATGGTCTCCGACCCCGGGTCAATGACGTCCTCGGATACCTCTACGATGAAGTCGGGGATCGGCTCGTCATCATCGCGGAGGGATATACGAGAGAAGTAGAAGCGCTCTTTGCTCTTCCCGGTGCCGCGACCGCGGGTATCGATGAAATTCCCATCATCGTCGGAACACGGACGACCGAACTAGGCGATTTGGGGATCATCCCAGACAACGTCCCGGAGTCAGTGAGGATTGATGGGTGCGAACGACCTGTCTACCTCCGTCGACCGTGGCTCTACGATAGGCTGCGCACGTTGATGGAACGCCGCAGCCTCATGTGGTGCGACCTCATCATCATCGGGACCGAGTACGAATCGGTACTTGCTCTTCCCGGACACTGCGGCGCGCGGATCGGTCTGATGGAGAGCGCGAACACGGCAGAGTGGGAAAGGCGAGCAACACTGGCTACTCGTGGCGGACGCGTCTTCGACACCATGGACGATCTCGCTGCGTTCGTCCTTTCCGAATGAAGAGCACAAGACACACACGTCACCACCAACGCACGGCATACGCGCGGCCCTCTCGGAAACGAGAGGGCCGTTGTTGGGACTGTTTTCGAATGAGATGAGATTGCTTCGTTCGGGCTGGCAGTCGCTGAAAACCTACTGCACCGTAGGTTGAAGCGATGCC
>CAZVBP010000063.1:0-5675 GCA_964625515.1 uncultured Gammaproteobacteria bacterium | reverse complement strand
GGGGGACCACACTGACGCCGAACGCACTGACGCGAAATACAATCATGGTACGATCTTGTGTGAAGTATGCATCGTCCGCCATTATCATTACTTGTCCTTGCAGGCGTTTCCGCAGTGTTGTCATTTGGAACGTTTCTTTGGTTTGGGTATGTGTCGTTTCACGGACTTGCGTGGCGCGGGAGTGGGGACGTGCCGCTCGATTCTGCGCTGTTGCCAATTGGGTGGGAAACGTACCGTACACAAACGTGGAGCGTGGGATATCCGTCGCATCTCGAGGTGTCCGTTCACGGGAATGGAACCGTCGCATTTATACCGACCGGTGGGGAAAAGGAGAAGGTATTTTTTTCCGTTCAAGAAGTTCCGGGGACCTTGAGCTCGATAAAAATTGCGCGTGCTACCGAAGGATATCCGGATCCCGTCGATCTTGAAATTGCAAATTTGCCCGCAACGAAATACACCACCGGAGTTTCGAAAGCGGAATTCTTTTTATTGTATAACGACCGCTTGCTTTTGCTGACGTCAGACAACGCCGGCGACGAAACAGTTGCGATTATGCTCGCGACGTTTGCGGTGGAGCGTGAAGAGCGTCGGTAGCATCTTATTGTCCGATGGCAACGTTCCAAATTCCGGTTGTTGCGCCAACCGTTCCAAAAAAGGTGAGATTTTTTCCCGTTGCATCTGGCCACATGGCGACGATTGTGGCGTTGGTGACGAGAGGGGTCACGATGCGCGATTCAATCTTTTCGCGATCAATTGCGATGATCGTGGACGGTGTGGCAACAAAGACTGCATTTGCACTTGGATGCCATGCAAGGGCAATGATTGGTTCGGCTTGACGAAGGAGCAGCGTTTTCTCGCCCGATGTTGGCGCATAGAGCATGACTTCATTCCCGTCACTTGCAACAAATATCTCTTGTTCCGCGTGCGCAGCAAGGAGTGTGGTTGGGATATCGACGTGGGTCACGGTGCGTGTGGTGATGTTGACGAGATAGGCACGATCACGCGTATCACTCATGACGACGAGCGAACCGTCGCGAAATACAGGTGTGTACGTCCCAAGTGGGAGCAATGTTACCAGTTCATTGGTGAATGCATCGCGCATTTCTACATTATTCCCGTTATCGATAAAGGAAAATTCAGGGATGATGTTTTGTGCAGCGATGAGTGCATCGCCGGTAATAATTTCTCCTGTTTCTGCGTGGATTCCTTCTTGTTCGCCGCCCACCATGGTGAGGAGCACAACATTCTCTTGTGTATTGAGCGAGATGGCGACGCTATCGCTTCGGACGCTCGCCACGGTGCGATGGATACGAGTAATCGTATCGTATTTGAGAATCGTTGATGCGGTGTTGTCTGGTGCGTGGATGAGGAGATAGAGATATCGTCCATCGCGCGTGCCAATCACGTCGTCAACACGCTGTTCGAGGAGTAGTTCCGGTGCTGATTCGCGAAAAAGGAGCGTGGTGATATACGTTGTTTGCCCGCTTTCCACGCGAACATTTTGTTGCCACTGGTGATATCCTGATTTTTTGAGCGTTACTGTGTAGGTTCCCGGCATCAATCGTTGATCCACAAACGGTGTTTTGTCCGAAACGCGAATACCGTTCACTGAAACTTCCGCATTTTTCGGTGTTGTTGCAATTGCGATGACGCCAGTATGTTGAATGCGCCATGTGGTTGGGTTAAGGCGATACCCGGCGGTGTACAGTACTAAAACGGGTGCGCCAATCAGAAAACCGGTCACGAACAGAACGAATAATATCCGGCGAATTTTGCGATGCATACGCGGGTGCCGCAAGGGCGATTGATGCAATGTTAGCATGATTTATCCTGTGTTACTATGCTTGCTATATGACGTCTCGATCTCCTCTTACGGCTCCCTTGCGCGCGCTTGGTGTTGTGTTGGTTGCAGTTATTTTTGCGGGTTTTGGGTATACCGTGGGCATGCGCGATTCAGCGCGAACCGTTGTTCCTGATGGTGAAGGACGCGTGGTCAATCAGGGGGGTGAGCCAAAGGGGTTGAGCGACGACGTCGATTTTTCAACTTTTTGGGACGTGTGGTCGCTGGTGCGGTCGTCGTATGTTGATCAGCCGGTTTCGGAGAAGAATTTGTATTACGGTTCTGTTGCGGGAATGGTGGCGGGCTTGCACGATCCATATTCAAACTACTTTACGCCGGAAGAAGCGCAAGCATTCAATGAGGAATTGTCGGGCACCTTTTTCGGTATTGGTGCGCAGCTGGATCAGCGCGATGGAAACATCGTCGTGATTGCACCGTTGCCTGGCACGCCGGCGGAACGCGCAGGGATCTTGGCAGAAGATTTTATTGTGAGCATCGATGGCGTTTCTACCGAGGGCATGGTGTTAAACGAAGCAGTGAATGCAATTCGGGGGGAGAAGGGCACAACGGTCACTCTGGGTATTGTGCATAAGGATACTGAGGACATTGTCACGATGCCTATCGTGCGCGATGAAATTAAAACGGAGAGTGTCACGTACACATTCCGCGACGATGGCATTGCCGTGATTGAAGTTTCGATGTTTAATGAAGATACTTCCTCTTTGTTCCGCACCGCTTCTCAGCGTGCGCTCAAAGATGGTGCAACGGGGATTATTCTTGATTTACGGAATAATCCTGGCGGTTTGCTCGATGCCGCGATCGATCTCGCGGGATACTGGGTTCCAAGTGGCAGTTCGGTACTTATTGAGGAAATCCGGGGCACGCGTGATGAGTTTCCTGCAAATGGACTTGCACAGCTTCGGGAAATCCCTACGGTTGTGCTGGTGAACGGTGGATCGGCGTCGGCATCAGAAATTCTCGCTGGTGCATTGCAAGATTATGGTGAAGCACGGGTGATTGGTGATCAAACGTTCGGAAAGGGTTCTGTGCAGGAGTATCATGATCTTCCGGATGGCGGCGCGGTAAAAATTACGGTGGCGCGCTGGCTCACGCCACTTGGTCGTTCGATTGATCAAACCGGAATTACTCCTGATGATATTGTTTCGCTTACTTTAGACGACGTGCATGCAAAACGCGACCCCCAATTCACCGCGGCCCTCGATTTCTTCACGAAGAAATAAGGGAGAGCGCGAACGTCATCGCACCGAGGTCTCCGCCGGAGGTCTTGTGTTTAAGCGTGTGAACGGAGGAGTGTATTTTGCCATGGTGAAAGATTCGTATGGGAAGTGGGCATTTCCCAAGGGGCATGTACGGCAAGGGGAATCGTATCGCGATGGTGCTATTCGAGAAATTGAAGAAGAGATGGGCCTTACGGATTTGCGATACATTTGCAGGCTCGACACGATTGATATCTGGTTTCGCGATCGGTTTGTGCATCGTGGTAAACTAGTCCATAAGTATATTCATTATTTTTTATTTGAAGCTCAACCATTGTCGGCAGTTCGTCGTCCAGAGCCCACAGCGCAAGGGGAAACCATCCGTGCGGTGAGCTGGGTGCCTGCACGGGACTTGCTTCGTCGCTCGAGTTATCGCGACATGGTGAGCATTATTAAGAAAGCGCTCCGTTTATGCTCGTCTCCCTCCTCAACGACGTCCGCGCCCTCGGGCCCAAAGGCGCCATTGTCGACGTCCCCGACGGGTACGCGACCACGTTTCTCTTTCCGGAGCATCTCGCCGTTGCAGCCTCGAAAGACGCCGTAGCGCAGGATAAGGCGCTCGACGAGCGTCCACGTGAAGGAAAGGAAGAGCGCGAAGATCGAGCATTAGCGGCAGAGATCGACGGGGTGGAGGTGGTTATTGCTGCAAAGGCGGAAAAAGATCGACTCGCCGCTCCGGTGACTGCCGAGGACGTGTGGCGCGGTTTGAAGGATCTTGGATACAAAATTAAGCGAGAGTATTTGCAAATGAAACCCATTGAGGATTTTGGATCGGTGGATATTCCGGTGCAATTTCCCACCGGATTTGAATCGCAAATAACCGTTATCATCGAAGCAGCGTAGCATGGGAGTCGTCCCGTGACGTTTTCCACTGGTTCGCTGTTCTCATGTTTGGTAAACTCAACAAGTCTTATCCCCAAGAGACGCTAAAATTTTGTGTATGAAAAATACAGAGATGATTGCCCTCATGCGGGGTATGTTTCAGGAGCAGGAGAAACGATTCGATCAGAAGCTGGATGATGTGAAAGAAAATCTTCGTGACGAAATGCGTTCATGCATTTCAGCATCGGAAGCGCGAATAAAAACTGAAATCATCGATGGTATCACCAATATCCTTGATGAATCGATTTTGCCCCAGATTTCGGATCTCAGGACCGACGTCGACCGTATCAAGGTTCGTCTCCAACTCGCATAATACAACGCTCCGCTCTCGCGGGGCGTTTCGTTTCTATGAACCATCGATATCTTTTCATTGTGGGCGGGGTGATGAGCGGTGTGGGCAAGGGAACGTGCAGTGCCGCGCTCGGACTCACGTTGAAAGCGCGTGGAATTCGTGTGACGGCAGTGAAAATCGATCCGTATGTGAACGTGGATGCAGGAACCATGAATCCCGTGGAACATGGCGAAGTCTTTGTGACCGTCGATGGAGATGAGACTGATCAAGACATTGGCAACTACGAACGGTTTCTTGATGAGAACATCACGTCGCTCAATTACATGACTACTGGTCGAGTCTATCAATCGGTGATTGCGCGAGAGCGAAGAGGGGATTATCACGGGAAATGTGTTGAGGTCGTTCCCAGGGTTCCGGAAGAGGTGATTGAGCGTTTAGAACGTGCTGCCGAGCATGCCGAAGCCGACATTGTTCTCGTTGAAATTGGGGGAACGGTGGGGGAGTATGAGAACATCCTTTTCCTTGAGGCGATTCGCATGATGAAGATGCGTGCCCCGCATGATGTTCAAACGATCCTGGTGAGTTATCTCCCCGTTCCTCCGTCGATAGGAGAGATGAAGACAAAGCCCACGCAGCACGCGGTGCGCGAAGTGAATCGTATTGGTATTCAGCCCGAGTTCTTAATTTGTCGGTCGGAGGTGGCGCTCGACGAGCCACGACGAGAAAAGCTCAGTCGATTTTGTGGGGTGTTGCCGTCGCACATCATTACTGCACCGAACGTGAAATCGATTTACGAAGTTCCGCATATGTTCGAACAACAGGGATTTGCAGAATCGGTACTGCAATCATTTGCGATGGAGGCGCCGCACGCACCAGACCTGCATGCGTGGGAGACGTTGATTCACACAATTCACGGCGAGAAGCCTGCGGTGAAAATTGGTGTGATTGGAAAATACTTTTCCACCGGTGATTTTGTGCTCTCCGATGCGTATCTCTCTGTGCTTGAAGCGATTAAGCATGCTGCGTGGACGCTCGGACGCACGCCAGTCATTGAATGGTTAAATAGCGAAGCGTACGAAAAGGATCCCTCGAAGCTTCAGGAATTGTCGCAATTTGACGGGATCCTTGTTCCCGGTGGATTCGGCTCTCGCGGTATTGAAGGAAAGATTGCGGCGATTCGCTACGTCCGCGAGCATAAAATCCCGTACTTTGGCATTTGTTACGGGATGCAGTGCGCCGTGATCGAGTTTGCGCGGTCGGTGCTTGGGCATGCCGATGCGCACACGACGGAGATTGCGCCAGACACAGTGAATCCTGTGATTCACTTAATGGACGATCAGGCACAGAAATTGTCGGGTACAGGGATTGGCGGCACGCTGCGTCT
>CAZVBP010000062.1:0-5719 GCA_964625515.1 uncultured Gammaproteobacteria bacterium | reverse complement strand
GGTATTATCCAACCCCCCTCCATATCCCGCAGTGCTGACCGTACAGACATTCGACCCGTTCGGACCATATCCATGACTCGTACCACTTGCGGCACAGCCCTTACCCGTGGCCGAAATCGTTGATCCGCTCGTCAACGTAAATGTTGTCACGTTTGTCCATTGAACATTCGCGGTAATGGTAGAATTCCCCGTCACCGTCACCGCAACCGCTTCATCAATCGTTAATATATCTTGAGCGGACATCGTGAGCGTCAACCCCGTAAACGTTACTGCCCCGCCCGGAGAAAAATCTACTCCAGTCACCGAAGCATGGGTGCACGTTAATGTTCCAGACATCGAAAGCGCACCGGTCGTCGTAATAGAAGGAGTTGCATCTGAGCCGTCGCACACCTGATTCGTTGCGGAAGAATCAGCGGTCCAGGTTGCAGCGCTGTAATCGGCGGCATAGGTAAACCCATGATAAATATTTACCACATTTGCCGTCGTGTCCTTTACATACACGGTTCCCTTCGTGCCGTCAGCGGCACTGCCCGGGCCTGTGCCACCAGCAACGCTAAAATCTTCGCTCCCTAAACCAGAGAACGTACTTGAACCGTAAAGAACCGCAATTCTTCCACCTCCGCCGCCTCCACCGTCTGCACCTGTATTGTCTCCTCCATTTCCACCATTCGCAGCAAACGTTCCTGTTGAACCACTCAATGCTCCCGTCACCGTGACATACACCGAACCACCAGATCCTCCACCAGCCGCATAAGTTGTCGTCACATTAGTGCTCCCATTTCCGCCATTGGCAGAAATAGTACCATTCAGTACCAAATTGCCAGATATTTCCATCCGAACAATACCGCCACCTGTTCCTCCATTCGTTTGGTTTGTTGAAGAAAAAAAGTTCGAACCACCCGAGGAACCAAAGTACGTTGGCGCAGTGGATGAACCGTATGCACTGCCGACCGCAAGCGCGGTATTTGTTCCCAAACCACCAGCTCCACCATATCCTCCTCCGGCCACACCACTTGTATTCGCAGCACCTGTACCGTATCCCGCGGTACTTATCGTACAAACATTCGATCCATTTGGGCCATATCCGTTTGCCCCGCTTGTCGCCGCACATCCCCGTGAATTCGATGAAATCGTCGAACCTGAATCTACCTGAACATCGTTAATCAAAAGATACCCATAATATCCGCTCCCAGTATTGGTCGCGAATGTTAACGTTGCGTTATTTGTCACGAGAAGATCGAGTGAGGAACAATCCCACGCGGTGCCGTCTGTCGCAGCCCACACTTCGTTTGAACTCACGGTGATAATGCCATTCACCATGCCATCGTAGTCGCTTACGCCGCCATCAGTTGCGGGACACGCGGCGGCATACGCCTTTTCGGGCGTTACAAAAAACAGAATTCCTAAAATTGCTACAACCGGAATAACGAAAGACAATGAACGATTCATAATGCCTAGAGTATACAAGTAAATACTAAGTATGACATTTACTTTATGCACACCCACAAAAAGGCAAAGCCCCCGCGCCGACAATCAGCGGCGCGGGGGACGGAGTAGTACGAACAACACGGCTGCCGTTGTAGGGGGAATGAGTGAATAGCACCACGCTATCCACCACACGCCCCCGATCTCCAGGGCAAAAGCATCTGCCTGGAGGAGGATGGCAGCCAATAGAGCCACCCCGAGCCGCCGGAGCAAGCGGCGTTGCGGATCCACCTCTCGCGCCGTGCCCCGAAAAGCAAGCGCGAGTGGGATGAGCAGGAGCACCGCTGTGGTGTGCGGCCACACCACGGGCAGCGCCAGCCACGAGATCACGAGCCCTTGCGACCTCGTCATCTCGCCGTCCCATCGCGCTACCGCCAGTGCAGCAAGCGCCACGAGAAGCGCGACCTGCCAAGGCAAGCCGATGTCCACCATCGCCCGAGCGAGCGTTGGGGAATGCTGCAGTTGCAGAATAAAATCCTCTGGAGACGTTCCGACTTTCGTCGTAGCGCTCATCAGCGCAATTGCCGCCAAAGGAATCCACCGCGCCACACCACGCTCCCGCAGCGCCAACCCCAATGCGTAGGGCTTGAACATCGCGGACGCTCCCATGGCAATCGTCCGCGTGATTCCCCGTGCTTCTGGCCGCATCGCGACGAGAAGCGGGAGCGCAATGATGCCACTGACGTTGCCCGCGGCCAGACACCAGTATGAGTTCGACACCCACGCCAGCAACGGCACAAGCAACACTGCCGCCCATGGCTTCCGCACTCTCCCCAGGAGAATCTGCGCAGCAAGGAGCCAGACGCAAGACATCCCAAGCAAGTTGAGGGCACGCAGCCCGCACAGCAAACCTCGCTCACCAAGAGCACAGAGACCCCCGGCGAACATGTACGCGAGTGGAGCGGGGTAATACCACCCATCCACACCCTCCAAGTCATCACCCCGAAGCACCGCCTCAGCCGCCCAGATGTAGTGCTTCTCGTCCATGAGCGACTGACCCGCGAATTGCGTATCCCACAGTCGGAATACACACAGCACCGCAAGACACGACAAGAACAGGTCGCGAAATCGCATGCTCACCTCCGGCTATAATATTAAAGTAATAATGGAAAGAAATCCATGTACCCGCATTTAAACTCCAATACACCACCTCATAACCTTTGAGCTGGCGCGTTTCATATATGGCACTAGTATACATGAACTCCCTCTCAATCCGACAGCAATACATCCCCCGAATGAGAGCGCGCAACCATGCTACACTAGCTGATATTCTTCCATGTTTCTTATGATCACCCCTCCCCCAATCACTCCACAGCAAGAAGATCCGCATTCGGATACTTTTGCACCGCAAACGCCATCACGTTCAAACATCATGCGCATCGCAGTCCTTGCATCCGGCGGCGCGGTTCTTCTCCTCGCCATAATCGCCATGGGCATCTATTACTATCAATCGTCACGAAACGATGCCGATGGGACGCCAGGAAAAACATGGGGCAACAAACCAGGGAAAACACAGCAGGGAGCTACACCAACCGTCGATGGAGACATCACCACCATCGCAATCGATGCACTTCCAGCAGCACCAACCATCGTGCAGCCAACGCGCACGTCGTATCCCATGTACTTTTACCTCTTCACACACACCGAAGATCACATCAATCATGCCCTATCCGAAGAGCGCTATATGCGCATCGGCCCAATGCTGCAATCGTTGCAGGCAAAATATCCGAGCGAGGATATCACCTGGACCATTGAATTCCAGGGCGCAGATGCAGAAACCGTTGCCGCACGCAATGCAACCACCGGCGTCGCGACCTATCTCAAATCGCTTGCGAGCGAAGGACTCGTTGAATTTGGCTATCACGCACATCACGACCCAACGTATTTAAATCGTCCGCAAAAATCACTGACTGCATCGTCCACATGGGACGAAACATATGATGCGGTGTATCAATGGATTACGTGCAAAAAAGATCCGCTGAAAGGCGGCTGCATTGCCACCACTGGTGGTGGAGCAACAGCAATTCAAAACAATTTTGGCCCGATCAAAATTGTGACGGGTGTCTCTGGCACATCGAATCAAGGAGCATTAATTGAGCGAAGTGCGGGGAGCGAAGCGGTCCGCGCCGTTGTACCCAACCGTATACTCGGCTTTGGCCTCCCCGACCATGGCGCAACGCTGAAAGATCAGTCCTATGCGGGAAACCGCGATGCGTTACTCGCGCTGCTCACGCCAACCGCAGAAACAACAAGTACCGTATTTTGGATGGATAATTCCATTCGTATGAACGACGGTATTCCCCATGAAGGACTTTCCTCCCTCGGGCTCAGCGATGGACGTGCCGCGACGCAAACCGATCTGACAAGCATTAGCAATACACGAGTGAACATCATCAATACCAGCATTGCTGATAAATATCTGTATACCGCTGAGCGCCAGCAAAGCCCCACGCAATACGCATACTCCCATCAATCTGATCCTGAGCTTCCTGCAAACATGCTCAAAAGTGAGGCGGATCGAAATGCGGGCTATACACAAACACAAGAGTCGCTCGAATACATTCTTGGAACATACCTTGCATCGCACGACGGAGGATTCTTGAGTAGCGATGCGGTGGTAAACGCCGTCACGACGGATGATTTTTGGAACGTTGACGAAACGGAGCTTGCCGCAATCGCAGCGTCGCTCGTCCAGAACTGGAAGACAACACCACCGGCATATACCACCGATGGCACCGACTTCTACTCGCTCGCAGATACATTTGCGCTCTTGTGGAACGGACTCAACGGAAAATTCAACGATCGCTCCCTCGTGTCGTCCTGGTATGGACCATGGGCGCTTTCCACGAGCGATAGTGCCGCGGCAACCATCGCATCGAGTGACCTTCTCAACTTCATCGGTGCAGCAAAAACCGATCGCGCAATTCCTGCAACCTTCACGATTGATGGATCAACGTACTCCGCCGCGCAGATACTCTACGCGATGGCGTACGAGTACCTGCTGCAAGCCGACGAAACACTCAGCGGCAAGTGGACGGGTATCAGTATCCCGGCGCTTTCTCCGCTCCCCGAAAGCTTCGACTACCTGGAAGCGATTGGCTGCACAAACTGCACGGATACTGCGTGGTCGCTCAAGCCTGCGCGGTTTCATGAGTGAGGGTGATGAGTGAGGGGTGAGTAAGAAGGGCGAAGGGCGGAGGGCGGAGACTTCGCCCTTCTTACTCCACCCTCACATCAATTCGCGTTCCTCGTTCTCGCGACAGGAAGACAGATAAACAAAACACATGCGGGATTGTAAAAACGCATAAAAAGCGCTACGGTGATGGTGGAGGCATTGCGGTATTCTATGCTGCAGTCCACACGAAACAATCTTGTGTGGGGAACGATATTCCTGATGCTCCAGGGGATGATTTTTTGGAGAAACTGGCACACGGACTATTGGGTTTTTTACTGGTTTTGCGATAGCGCACCGTTCCTCTTTTCCGTCCTTTTCTTTCTTGGAAAATATCAGATGATCAAAGGACTGATTCATATTGGTCTTCTCGGACAACTCCTCTACATCATCTCATTTATCAGCGCAGCATTCACTGGCGTTCCGCTTTTTGGCTTTTCTATTGATTTCACCATCGGCATCGTCAATATCGCGATCACATTCCTCATGCATCTCAGCACGCCCCTTGCAACAGTCGCAACGCGGCGCATCGTCCCAAATGCGCAGTCACTTATTGCGTCGGGAATGTTCTTGTTGGGATTCTACGCATCAGTGCTGCTCTTCACAAAACCAGAATCCGCAATGGACTGGAACTTTAACTACATTTACAGCACAGGCTTCACCGCCACGATTCCCTACTACACGCAGCTGTGGATCCCTATCGCATTTTTCTTTGTTGCACTTCCGACGTATATCATCGAACGCTCTACGCCCCAAAGCATTCGATCGCTTTCCTCTTTCGCTACAACGCGCTTCCATCATCCCATCCACAGACACGCGGCATGATCGTACACGTTCAATTTTCACTCGGAAGCTTCGCTTTGGAATCGGGTCGTTTCATGAGTGAGAGTGATGAGTGAGGGCGGAGGGAGGAGGGCGGAGACTTCGCCCTTCATACTCCACCCTCACGACATTTCACATCTGTCATCCTCGCGGCAGGCATATACACACGATAATACCCGTCCTTCTTGCTATCATTCCTCCATATGCCATCTTGGACCAAGGAGGAACGCGCGGTGTTGC
>CAZVBP010000061.1:3146-5818 GCA_964625515.1 uncultured Gammaproteobacteria bacterium | reverse complement strand
AAACTCGATCTTGTGTGCAAGAAAATCGGGCTCAAGGCCGGCGATACCGTGCTCGACATTGGATGCGGCTGGGGAAGCTTTGCAAAGTTTGCTGCGGAGCGATACGGCGCGCATGTGACGGGAGTCACCATTTCTCAGGAGCAGCTCACGCTTGCGAAGGAACGCTGCGCAGGACTTTCTGTTGATCTTCGTTTCCAGGATTATCGCGACGTTGGCGGCACATTCGATCACATTGTTTCCTTGGGCATGTTTGAACACGTGGGTGAAAAGAATTACCAGGAATTCTTTGCACAAGTATCCCGCCTCCTCAAACCCGGTGGTCTCTTTCTCCTCCACACGATTGGCGGCATTCGCTCCACACACGGCACTGACGCATGGATCGCAAAGTATATTTTCCCGAATTCGATGCTCCCGTCGGTGAAGCAAATTGCAACCGCAGCAGAACAGGTGAAATTCGTGATGGAAGATTGGCACAACTTCTCTGCCGATTACGACAAAACGCTCATGGCATGGCACGCTAACACACAGGCCGCATGGCCAACGCTCGGCGCGCAGTACCCCGAGCGCTTCCAGCGCATGTGGCGTTACTATTTACTCACCTGCGCCGGCTCCTTCCGTGCGCGGCAGAATCAACTTTGGCAGATTGTCTTCTCACCAAAAGGCGTCCCAGGCGGATACACATCAGTGCGCTAACATTCGATCATCGCGCCCCACTGCACTATGTACCATGCTCTGCAATCGACGTGGGACGCGCTTGCGCAACACCACACGCTTGAATCGATTGCCACATCATCACGCGATGATATCGGCACGTTTTGGGCATCCGGCGAGCGCACCGCGGAGTTCTTGCAAAGCGTCCTCCCCCACCGCATCGATGCGAATCAAACCGTGCTCGACTTTGGCGTCGGCATCGGACGAGTGGCATTCCCTATCGCTGCGCACTGTCGATCCCTCATCGGAATCGATGTTTCAACCGTGATGCTCGACAAGTTCCGCGCCGAGATTGCCTCGCGCACCATCGTGAATATCACGACTGCACACATCGATGAATCATGGGACGAAACACCAGTCGATGTGATCTATTCTGTGCTGACGTTCCAACACATGCCCGATGATGAAGTGATCCGAATCCTTCCACGTCTTGCGAACGCAATGACGCACCATGGGTATCTGCAATTCGACACGCGACGCAACCACATCCCGGTCGCGACGCTGCTTCCCGACTTTCTTCTCCCGTGGACCATGCGCACCGGTATGCGTCGGTTCTCCAGAAAATCAGAAACGGTTCGATCATGGATTATTACCGCAGGAATGACGATTCTTTCCGAATCAAATCCCGATTCTGCACTGCACGGATTTGTGGTTCAGCCAGCACGTCATACATAGTCACAGCTGGGATTTACGACCAAGCAGAACACGAATATACTTTTCGCACTATGCCAAAGAAAACACTCGTCACCCTCATCGCACTCCTCGTTGTTTTGTTCGCCTTTTCCGCGTATGCGTTCGTCAATCGTACCGACGATGATGACGACGGCGCATCGGTCGCGGCAGAATCGTCCACCACAACACAAAATGACGCTACTGCACCATCGAACGACACTAATAGTGATTCCAATGAAAACGAAGACGATGATCGTGATGACGATGATCGCGACGTTACAACAACTCCTCCTGCTGCAACATTCACCGAATCCTTCCCTGCTGGATCGTATTCCATGATCGACATTGCAACACACAACACCGAATCAAGCTGCTGGGCCGCAGTGAATTCCAGTGTGTACGACCTCACCACGTGGGTCTCCCGTCATCCTGGAGGATCGCGCGCCATTGTGAGCATGTGTGGCACCAACGCCACGAGCAAATTCGAAGCGCAACACGGCGGATCGCGCGCAGCACAAGCCGCACTCGTGTTGCTCAAGATTGGAACGCTGACCAACTAATAGAACCAATGAAGCCGTGAGCGGATCCTAGACTTGGAGGATTGCTCACGGTTTTGTATTCAGAAACAATCGATGCACTGCCGATGGTTGCGGTACACTATTTGCACCTCTTTCTATGCCAAACACCAAACATATCGTCATCGTGGGTGCGGGGCTTGCCGGACTTTCCGCAGCGTACGAGCTTTCACAACATCCCGACTATCGCATCACGATCCTTGAAGCACGCGATCGCATTGGTGGTCGTGTGCACAGCGTTCCCGTCAACGGTCTCTCGATCGATATGGGCGGATTCATGATCTTCCCGTGGTATCGCACGCTACTCCCCCTGATTGCATCGCTTGGATTAACAAAGAAACTCAAAACAATTCCGGCGCTCGACATTCTGCACCAACTCGCAAAAGATGAACCGCTTCTTTCTGGCAACGAGCTCAATATCAGCATGATCACCAAAGGGAAAGCGGCTGCAAAGCTCATGCCTGCGCTTGTGAAAAATCTCGCGGTCCATGCACCAAGGCTCGATGCTGCAAAGAACGCAACCGTCAAAGAATTCTTCCATAACGGTCGTGCTGCCATCCATGATGAACGATTCGAGCGTTTTGTCACGGTCTTAAGCGAGAGCTACTGTTACCCGCCTATTGATCGATACAAAGCGGCATTCATGCTCCCCATGACCGGCAACGGGATTTTCTTTGGCGATCTCACCACGTCATCCTATTTCCCCCAGGGCAC